>DAINAJ010000112.1:0-4129 GCA_036733505.1 Casimicrobium sp. | reverse complement strand
GGGGTCCACGTTGCGCGATGCGATTGATTGCAACGCGGTAATCACATGCGCGGCAGCAAGAATTGGGTCGGACACAAACTGCGGCATGCCACCGTGGCCGCCTTTGCCCTCAATGGTGATTTCCATGCGATCCGCCGCGGCCATCATCGCGCCATTGCGCACAGCCATCTTTCCGTAAGGCACCCACGGCGCATTGTGCAACGCGTAAAACGCATCTATCGGAAAGCGTGTAAATAAACCATCGTCCATCATCGCCTTCGCGCCGGCCATGCCCTCTTCTGCAGGTTGAAACACGGAGTAAACCGTGCCCGCAAAGTTGCGCGTCTTGGCGAGGTAGCGTGCGGCTCCGAGGCCCATCGTCGTGTGACCGTCGTGGCCGCAGGCGTGCATATAACCTTGATTTTTCGACGCGTAGGGCAAACGCGTTTCTTCATTCATCGCCAGACAATCCATGTCGGCGCGCAAGCCCACGGCACGCTTACCGGGGCGATTGCCACGGATCACACCGACAACGCCCGTGCCGCCGATGCCGGTGTGCACCTCGTCAACGCCATACGCTTTCAACCGTTCGGCGACGATGGCGGCGGTGCGCGTTTCTTTGTAGGCGTGTTCCGGGTTGGTGTGGATATCACGACGGATCTCGGTGAGATCGCCGTGAAATTCGCGGATAGCCTCAGTGACTTTGCTTGGGTTGTACATCTTGAATCTCTTGAGAAAGGTTAGTGGCCACCGGTTGCGCGCTCTTGCCGCAGGCGCGGATCCACCACGTAGTAAAGCAAGTCGACCACCAAATTGATGGTGACAAAAACCAAAGAGATCAACACCAGATAAGCCGCCATCACCGGGATGTCGGCGAACTGCACGGATTGAATAAACAAAAAGCCCATGCCCGGCCACTGAAACACAGTTTCGGTGACGATGGCGAACGCGATGATCGAACCGATCTGCAGGCCCATGATCGTCATCACCGGCACCAACGTGTTTTTGAGCGCGTGGCCGAAGTGAACGGCTTGATTGGTCAGGCCGCGAGCGCGTGCAAATTTGATGTAGTCGGTGCGAAGCACCTCGAGCATCTCACTGCGTACGAGACGCATGATTAGCGTCATGGTCCCGAGGGATAAAGTAATCGACGGCAGCACCAACGAACGCAGTCCGCTGGTGGTGAGAAACCCCGTGCTCCACCAACCCAATTGCACCACATCGCCGCGCGAATACGACGGTAGCCATTGCAACAAAACCGCGAAAATCAAAATCAACAGAATGCCGATGAGAAACGTCGGAAGACTCACCCCGATAAGAGACACCGTGAGCAGCGCTTGCGAAAATACTCCTTTTGGTCGGAGCGCGGTGTACACGCCCATCAACACACCGCCGACAAGCGCAATGATGCTCGCTACAAATGCCAATTCCAAGGTCGCAGGCAATCGCTCTTTAATCAGCGTAGAGACAGGCCGCGCCTGACGCAGCGACAAACCAAATTCGCCTTTCGCTGCATTGCCCACGAACACGGCAAACTGGTAGTAAAGGGGTTTGTCGAGACCAAGGCTTGCGCGCAGCTCAATCTTCTGCTCTGGTGTGGCATCCTGCCCCAACATCAAATTGACTGGGTCGCCAACGTAGCGAAACAACGAGAACGCCACAGCCGCCACGGCGAGCATGACGAGCGCTGCCTGAAACAATCTTCGAAGTACAAATGCAAGCATTACATCGGCGGCCAAGCCGCATCACGTGAAGCCGCAATAGTACCCGTCTTTACGCGAGTCTTACGCGCTCGATTTCGCCCGCGCGGCTTGCGTTGCATAAAGACAAACGGCAGTCGCGACCGACACGTTCAAGCTCTCGACAGCGCCAACCATTGGAATGGCGACGAGGGCATCACAGCGCTCGCGCGTGAGGCGGCGCAGGCCTTTGCCCTCGTTGCCTAACACCCATGCAAGCGGCCCGGTCAGGGTCGTGTTGAACAGCGTTGCGTCGGTCTCCATCTCGGCGCCCAACACCCACACGCCAGCCTGCTGCAACGTTTCGATGCACTGCACCAAATTGCTCACATGGCAAATCGGTGTGGTCTCCGTTGCGCCACTGGCCGCTTTGAGCGCCACCGCTGAGAGCGGCGCAGAGCCGTGCTTCGGCAGAATCACCGCATCCGCACCAAACGCGTCGGCGCTGCGAATGCATGCGCCCAGATTGTGCGGGTCTTGAATTTGGTCCAGCAACAAAAAGAGTGGCGGCACCGACTTTTTCAGGCTGCGTGCGAGCACAGTATCAAAGTCAGCGCCGGTCGTGCCGTCGGCAGACGTTTCAACGAGCGCGACAACGCCTTGATGCTCGTCCGATTGCGTGAGCGCGGCGAGGCGACCCGAATCGACCGCTTGGATTTCGATGTCAAGCGAATCTGCCAACGCTTTTAACCGCGCCAATCGCTCGTCTTGTCGAGATGTCGAAACAAAGATCTCGACGACAGTTTCGGGCCGACGCTCCAAGCGCGCGTTGACGGCGTGAAAGCCCATGATCCGTGCGAGCTTCATCGCGGCTGAAAGAATTTTTTAGTCATGGCATAATTATGGGCTACGCAGCAGCAATTGCTTCGTAGTGTTGTTGAAACAGATGCAAATGTTTGGTTTCAGCGCAAAGTGCCGGTGTAGCTCAGTTGGTAGAGCAGCGCATTCGTAATGCGAAGGTCGGGTGTTCGATTCATCTCACCGGCACCAATCGCGCCCATAGAAGCGATTGGGTCATTTTCAAGATAGGCCAACGTGCCGTCCTCCTGCCGGTTATGGACGCAACACGCGTTCGGCAATGGCACGTTTATCGCGAACAGCAATCCGTGAGCGCGGCGAGCTGGGCAATCGTGAGCGCGGATGCGCGAACGATCCGACGCGTGCACGAAACTCGCGACTTCGGCCAGGCGGCTTGCCTGCTTTCCACTTCGTGCAATTTCATTCCACAAACGGCCGCGTTTCGTTAGACTCTGCGCTTTCCCGGTTCCAACAGTTCGCCCACGCATATGCCTTCTCGCGCCTCCACACTCGCCGAATCTGCTCAAACGCCCGGCCGCCGGACTAAAGCGACGGCCAGTTCCGCAGCCTCCGCCAGCGGCGGCGTGCAAAGCCTCACCCGCGGCCTCACGCTGCTCGAAAAGCTCGCCGAATCAGAAGGCGGCATCACGCTCACCGAAATTTCCAGCCGCGTGAACTTGCCGCCGTCGACCGCGCATCGTTTGCTCAATACGCTTGCGGACATGGGTTTCGTCACGCAGGCCAAGGATTCCGGGCTTTGGTACGTGGGTTTGAAAACATACCGCGTCGGTTGTGCTTTCGTATCAAACCGCGACTTTGTGGGCGAGAGCCATGCGTATTTGCGCAAACTCATGGAAGCCTCCGGCGAAACGTCAAACCTTTCGATCCTCGATGGCACCTACGCGTGTTTCATCGCGCAAGTGCAATGCCACGAAGTCATGCGCATGCTGGTGCGCCTAGGCTCGCGCATTCCCGCGCACGCCAGCGGTTCCGGCAAAGCCATGCTCTCGGCATTGCCGGAGGACGAACTTGCCATCGTATTGCGCAATTCGAACCTCGTGCAGCTGACCTCGAAAACGATCACCGATCCGGACAAACTGCGCGCGCAGTTCGCCGCGATTCGCGCGCGTGGCTACAGCTACGACGACGAGGAAAACGCGATGGGGCTGCGTTGCGTCGCAGCGCCGATTTACGACGAATTCGCCGAGCCCATCGGCGCGATTTCCCTTGCGGGCCCAATCGCACGGCTAACAGATGAGCGCATTCTGAAACTCGGTCCGCTCGTCGCCCACACTGGCCGCGAGATCACCGAAAAACTGGGCGGAGTGGTTCCGGTTTCGGTCTAACGCGCCGTCCGCCGTTGACGCCGTGAAACTGATTCTGCTGCCCGGCATGGATGGCACGGGGCGGTTGTTTGAACGGCTGCTCGCAGTGCAGCCGTCGGAGATTTCTCCGCTTGTGATTTCGTATGAATCCGCGCCCGCGCAGGACTACGATTCGCTCTGCACTTTCGTTTCGGAACTGCTGCCGAGTTTGCTCCAAGCGCGCGAGCCGTTTGTGTTGCTCGGTGAGTCATTTTCGGGACCGATCGCGGTGCGCGTGGGCGCGCTTGC
>DAINAJ010000111.1:0-10748 GCA_036733505.1 Casimicrobium sp. | reverse complement strand
TGCGACGCGACGCGAGCTGCCTCAATCGGGCGCGAGTCCCACACGCATGTCACGAAGTGTCTTTTCAAACTTCCGGTGCGTACGAACACCCATCACGGCGATCACCACTAGGGAAATTACGCCCCCACTGACTGAAGCTATCGTCACCCACATGTCACACTCCTGCAATATGCTCTATGTTTTGAGCGCCGTTCAGAACGATTGAGCGAAGCGTATGAGGCCAAAGTGACAACACGAAGACAGGGCGACGCGCAGCCGTTGGCCGCAGTGGACCTAGGATCAAATAGTTTTAGGCTGTTGATCGCTCGCGAAGAAGGTGGACAGATTGTGCCGATCAGCACGCATCGCGAAGGTGTGCGGTTGGCGGCCGGTCTAGATCGAGATAGCGCGCTGTCGCAAGCGAAGATTGAAGAAGCGTGCGAAGCGCTCATGCGTTTCCGCGAACGGCTGGCATCAATTCCGGCTAGCCGCGTCCGCGCCGTGGCAACCAGCACGTATCGAGTTGCGACCAACCGTGACGCACTACTTCGCGCGTCGGTTGGCGCGCTTGGTTTGCCCATCGACATCATTTCCGGCCCGGAAGAGGCGCGGCTTATTTATCTCGGATGTGCGCACACGCTGCCGTGGAGCGAGCAAGAGCGCCTCATTGTTGACATCGGCGGCGGATCGACAGAGTTCATCGTAGGTCGGCGCTACGAACCGGAATTAACCGAATCTTTTCAGCTTGGCGCGGTGACGTTGTCGCAGCATTTCTTTCCGGGCGCGACGGTAACGGCAAGCGCATTTCGTAAGGCCGAAGTATTCGTTCGGACGCGCCTTGAAGTTCTGCAAGCGCGCTACAAGCAGGGCTGGGATGTCGCCTATGGTTCTTCCGGCACCATCCGAGCGATCTACGAAATCATTACCGAAAACGGATTCGGGCAGAGCATCACGGTTGACGCGATGCTGCGCCTGAAAAGCGCGCTGATTGACGCCGGTCAGATGAGCCGCATCGAACTCTCTGCGCTCAAATCGAGCCGCGCGCCAGTGCTGCCCGGTGGGCTCGCGATCTTGCTCGGACTCATGCAGGAATTAAACGTCGCCACGATGGAGCCGTCCGAAGGCGCGCTGCGGCTTGGGGTGGTCTACGACATGCTGCATCGAAGTGATGCGCCGACAAGCGACGATCCGCGCACCATCACCGTTCAGCGTTTGCAACGACGGTACGGGGTTGATGTCGAACAAGCGCAGCGCGTCAACGCGTTGGCGCAAACATTTTGGAGGCGCGTGGAAGGTAGAGATAGCGCTTCGCCCGATGCACTCCTGTCGTGGACGGCATCCATACACGAAATCGGTATGGCCATTGCCCACGAGGACTATCACCGGCACTCGGCGTATGTGATCGAGCATTCCGACATTTATGGCTTCTCGGAGCAAGAGCGCGACGCGCTAGCCTTGCTGGTGTTCGGTCACACGGGGTCACTCAAAAAACTTGACCGCGCGGCGCTCTCGCGAAAGCAAATCGGACGATTAATGTGCATTCGCCTTGCTGCGCTTTTCTGTCACGGTCGCGTCGAGCAGTCGCCCATTGCAACGCTCGATACGAGCAACGACTCCTTCGAACTTCGTGTCAGTGCGTCGTGGCTTGCAGAACGACCGCTGACTGCGTATTTGCTTGAGGAAGAAGTCGCGCGCTGGACCAAATTTGGTGTGTCGCTCACGCTCGCCGTTCGCCCCTCCTGAAAAAAATGGCCCGCGTCGTACTGAGGCGGGCCAAACGAGAGATTTCAGGAAGCAGCGGCAGGGCATCCGACGTGTTTGCCGGATGCGCTGCGCCTTCGCGACAAAGCGAAGGCTGCCAATCCATGCGAGGCTTTGCAACGATTCGTACGAAGCGCCATTGGATGAGACACAAACCACAAGAGCAATCTTACGGGCGCAAAGTTACGCGTCTGTTACGCGATTAGCGCGCAACGTCACGAACTTGTATTCGAAACGTCACGCGGTTGTAACGCTCGATTTCTACATTGGACGCGTGTTCAAACGGAGTCGTGCTAATGCCACCGATTGCAAATCTGTCTGATGCCAAAGCGGCATCCCCGGTCGCCACCTCGCTGGTCACCAGCAAATCGACCGAGCCACAATTAAGCGTGCGCCTAGCCAACTGCGCGGCTGACGTGGTCGCGGCTCAGCGACTGCGCTACAAGGTTTTCTGCGAAGAAATGGGTGCGGACCTGCATCGTCATGATGGACGAGACGTTGACATGTTTGACGATGCCTGCGAACACTTAATCGTGGTCGACGACAACCTTGGAAAGGTCGTGGGCACTTACCGAATTCTTCCGCCATGGGGTGCGCGTGCAGTCAAAACGATGTATTCCGAAGGCGAATTTCGGATCGACGGCTTGCGTCCGATTGCCGATGAGATTTTTGAAGTTGGCCGCGCCTGTATTCATCCCGCGTATCGCAGTAGCGGCGCGCTGGCGCGACTGTGGAGTGGTCTCGGCGCCTACGTGCGCGACCACAACGTAAAGTACCTTGCAGGCTGCGCGAGTGTGCCGCTGGACAGTGGCTCGTTGAACCTTGGCGCACTGCGAGCGGAATTGATGGCAAAGCATTTGGCACCGATGGAGTTTCGTGTTGAACCGATTCGGGGTTTGCAATCACTAGGCGACCCGATGGGTTCGCGCCCTACTACTCCGCCATTGCTCAAGGGCTATTTGCGCTTGGGCGCGTGGGTGTGTGGTGAGCCCGCGTGGGATCCTGATTTTGACAGTGCGGACTTCCTAGTGTTGCTCCCGATTGAGCGGATGGCACCGCGATATGCCCAACACTTTTTGGGCGCTCGTACTGAGCAGTAGTCCCGTCCGTTTACCGCAAGCGTGCGACGACTCAGGCAACCCGCGTGAGCATCGGCGCGTTTTTCTTTCTAAGTGAGTACAAAAATGGCAAAAAAATTCGATGCGCCCGGCGCCATAGATTTCAACAATGACGATTCCAACACGAGTGCGAACCCGACGTTTGAATCGATTTTCAATGCACGGATGAGCCGGCGCAATATGCTGCGTGGCAGCGCAGGCTTGGCGGTCACTGCAGCCATTCCGAGCTTTGGTCTGGCTGGGTGTGGCAGCGATGATGTATCTGCAGCACCGGTGGAGCGCCTGCTGGGTTTCGCGGCCGTCGCAAAGAGTCTTGCTGATCGCGTAATCGTTCCGGTTGGCTATAGCGCAACCGTACTCTACGCATTGGGCGACCCGCTGTTCGCCACTACCACTGCTTTTAAGAACGATGGCACAGATGCAGATTTTGAGAATCGTGCGGGTGACCATCACGATGGTATGGAGTGGTTGGGATTGTCCTCTGCCGGCACTCCATCCGCTTCAGCAAACGACCGTGGTCTGCTCGCCATCAACCACGAGGCCACCACAGACGAGACGCGAAGCTCGTTCTTCGTTCACGCCGACGGCGGCACGACCACGCTTCCGCGCCCTGCAAGCGAGACGGACAAGGAGGTCGCGCTGCACGGCTTGTCGATCGTCGAGACACGCCTCGTCAGCGACAAATGGGCGTACGTTCAAGGCTCCAGCTTTAATCGCCGCATCACACCACTGACCGAGATTGAGATCAGCGGACCTGCGCGAGGCAACGCGTTGCTTGTTACGAAATTTTCCACTTCGGCCACCAAGACGCGCGGGACACTAAACAACTGCGGTACCGGCAAGACGCCGTGGGGCACGGTACTCACTGGCGAAGAAAACTGGTTTGGCTACTTCACACGCAATAGTTCCGACAACGCCGCGCGCGGTAACGACAAGAGCGTTGTCTCTCTCAATCGCTACGGACGTGCACAGGGGGCGGCGAGCCGTCACGGCTGGGAAAGCGCGGGCTCAGAGGACCGTTTCATGCGCTGGAACAACAGCAAAATCGGCAGCTCGGCGGACGGCAGCGACGACTATCGCAACGAGATGAATGGGATGGGTTACGTCGTTGAGCTCGACGCCTACGACAAATCGAAGGCAATCAAGAAGCGCACGGGTCTGGGCCGTTTTGCGCACGAAAGTGCCGCGTTCAGCAAGCTGGTAGTGGGGCAACCGCTAGCCGTTTATATGGGCGACGATTCGCGCAACGAGTACATCTACAAATTTGTGTCCAACGCAAACTGGGATGCGGCTGACGCAAGCCCAACCGATCGTATCGCAACGGGAGACAAGTACCTCGACGCTGGTCGCATCTACGTTGCCAAGTTCGCGGCCGACGGCAGTGGACAGTGGATTGAATTGTCGATCAGCAACCCAACGGTAAGCGGATACGCGGCGTATAAGTTTGCAGATCAAGCCGATGTAGTTGTGAACGCGCGTCTCGCTGCAGATGCAGTCGGTGCAACCCGAATGGACCGCCCTGAATGGAATGGCGTCAATCCGGCCAACGGCGAGGTGTATTTCACGTTGACCAACAACAGCAATCGCCGCGCAGAGCCAAGCGGTTCATCACAGTCCGCCCCCGACGCGCCAAATCCCCGCGCCTACACGGATACTAAAGGCACCGCCTCGCAAAGCGGCAATGTCAACGGCCACATTTTGCGCATCAAAGACGTGAGTAACGCAGGTTCTGCGTTTTCCTGGGACGTTTACTTGTTCGGTGCGGAGTCAAGCGCCGCCGCTGGCACAGTGAATCTTTCGAGCTTAACCAGCGATCAAGATTTCTCGAGTCCTGATGGTTTGGTGTTTAGTCCCGCCACCGGGATCTGTTGGATCCAAACTGACGACGGCGCGTACACCGATGTCACCAACTGCATGATGCTTGCTGCGGTTCCAGGTCGCGTGAGCGACGGCGGCACACGAACTCTGACGTACCCACGTGCGACGGGCGGTGACTTGGTCGTCACTACCCGCGTTGGTGCGTTGCCAACGGCCGACACGCTTAAGCGATTCTTGGTCGGGCCCGCTGGTTGCGAAATCACCGGGTTGTGCGAAACGCCCGACGGAAAGACAATGTTTATCAACATTCAGCATCCGGGCGAAGGAACGTCGCAGGCCAATCTGGCCGACGTGTCAAAGTACCAAAGCCAGTGGCCGTCGAACGCCGGCTACGGTGCGGGTAAGCGTCCTCGGTCCGCCACGATCGTCATTCGCAAGGACGATGGCGGACGCATCGGTTCGTAGACGTCAAGTTAGACGGCAAAAAGTGGAGGCGCGTTCGCCTCCATTTTTCTTCCAAGCACGCGGAAAATTTTCTACACGACGCTTCGTGATGAGCATGCTCTCCGTTACGACAATTGCACAGCGTTAGGGCGACGGCGGGCGCGCAACACCAACCCGAGCGCTGCAATCGTGAATGCGGCAACGACTGCGATAATGATCCAGAACCCGCTGGAGTGTTGAGCGAGCGGTACGCCGCCGACATTCATGCCGAGTAACCCGGCAATGATGTTGATGGGTAGCGCACAGACCGTCACCATGGTGAGCGTGAACAGGCTACGATTGTTGTCCTCGCTTGCCCGCGCGGCAATCTCCTCCTGTAGAAGTTTGATTCGTTCCTGCAGCGTGGCCATTTCCCGCAAGACAACCGAGAACTCCTCGGTCGATTCGCGAAGCGCTTGAACATCCGGAGCTGGCATCCAATGCGTAGGATGCTGCAAGAGCCGGAATAGTGCGGCCGGCTCCGGCGCGAGCACTCGCTGCAACCGCACCAGCAATCGGCGTAGCGCGCCAAGCTTTGCGCGCTGACCGATGGCCGGGAGTCCTCCCAATAGGTCATCCTCCACCGTGTCGATGCGAGAGGTAACCCGTCGGACAATATCGACCAACACGTCCGCTTGTGCGTGCAACAAGTGCGTCAGCAGCGCTATGGACGAAGCGATCTGTTCACCGCTGCGCACAGCAGTACGAAGATGGTCAACGCTGCGTAACGGACTTCGGCGTGCGGTCACGACCAAATTCGCGCGGGCGCATATCCACAGCGCGGCCAGCTCGGATGGCTCAAATGCGAAGTCAAAGTGAACATCGTTAAAGACAGCAATCAGCGCATCGCCTTCGCGCTCGATGCGCGAGGAGTGCAAACCCTCCGCCACCGTTTCGAAGAATTCTGCTGGCAGCTGTAAGTTATCGCGCATCCATGTCGTTGCATTAGCGTGCGCTAGTGAGAAATGTAGCCAGAGAAAATGCTGTGGAGATGGCGTCTCGCTGCTTTGCTGTCCGTCTGGATGGTCGCGAAGCCAGCTCAGCGCATCACGCGAGGTGATGGCTTGAGCGACTTCATTGGCGCGAAAAAGATAGCCACAAATTAAGCCGGCGTCGTCCGGACCAAAGTTCTGGGGCGCTGTCATCAAGCTCGTCGCTTCAGGTGATTGCGGCTTAGTCACGTCTATCGAGTCTCCGTAGCTGCCAAGGGGTAGCGATCTACTTGAATTGCCCCGCATCGTAGGCCGTGGCGTAAAGCCTCCAAGCTTCGAGATTTTGTGCGGCGCACTGCTCAGCCGCGGCAATGAGTTCAGTGCGCCACGACTTGTGACGCCTACCAAAGTCAATCAACGCGTCCGTCGATGCCGCTCCCTGCTGTCCCGAACTGCGCAATTGTGACCACGCCACGATCTGCCCCATTTGAGCGACGACATTTCGAATTTCAGCGAAGTCAACACCCTCATCATCGAGCGCTACGCGATCCTCGCTGGGCTGCAAACCGCGCACGACATACGCCTGATGCTTTCCTTCAACCGCTTCAAGAAAGGCCATCGGGACGGCTTGCATACGTGTTTGTGACGCCACGATGCGCTGCGCGTTGGATGTCCAGGGCGGTTGTTGAATTTGAACGTGCTCGCTAAGCGATGATCTCCCCGAAGCCTTGATGTCAAGCAGGTAATTGCTGTCGGCCGAGCCTTTGCCCTTTATCAACACGACGTAGCGTTCCGCGCCGAGACTGCCAACACCAGCGATTCGTCGAGCCACGTCAAGCACTTCAAAGAAGCCGCTGTCTTTCTGTGAGCTCGCGTAAGTTTGTACCAACTTTTCGACCGCCTTTCGCTCGGTTGCCTGCACCGGCAGCGCACGCTCACCATCACATCTTAGAGTTCGGCGCTTCTTGGTCAACTCGGTAAATTTGTCTAGATGATCATCACGATGTCGATCACGCAATTCCGTGAGAAGCTTTTGAATCAAGCCGTGCGCGGTTTCTCGTTCCACCCAATACGCTTTGCCCGCATCAATCGCCTGAGCGTATGACGACAGAAACGTCTCGCACAGCGCAAGCACTTTGCCGCGACCAACGTCTAGTGTGTCTTTCGCCGCGAAAATGCTCGTGAGGAATCGCACCAAGTCCCACTTAACTGGCGCGAGGATTGACTCATCGAAATCGTTGATATCGAAGTAGGTCAATCGGTTACTTCCTTTGTAACTTCCGAAATTCTCGAGATGCAGGTCGCCACAAATCCACCCTGCCGGAGCGTTGGGCGGCAAAGTATTTTTCTCAAGCAACTCGTAGAAGAGGTGGCAGCTACCGCGCAGGAAGACATACTCGTTGGTGCGCATTTTTTCGTACTTCATCGCGAGTCGTTCGGGGTCGCGGAGCCGGTTGAAAACGCGAATGCTTTCGCAGATGTCTTTCATGTACTTTCCTGTAGTCGATCGCCATTGAGTGGACGGACGGTTGAGTTGCCGCGAGGCCGCTTCCGGGGTCGGTGTGCGGCTATGCTAGGTTGCGGGGTTTCGGCCGTTCGATAAGTTCTTTATCCGGCTTGTACGGAAATGATAAACAGTAATACAATATTATTGTTAAAAATTTTAGAAAGCATGAATCATGGCAATCAAAACTCCGGTTAAGTCCGCGCGCGCTGTAGCAGCAAAAAAGCCAGCCGTCCCAGTCAAGAAAATCGCAGTAAAACCCGCGGCTAAGGTCACGCCGAAGCCTTCAACAGCTGCCGTCGCGACCACCAAGGTCGTCGAAGCGAAGGCACCGAAGGTTGTGCGCGACAGTTTCACAATGACGACAGAGGATCACGACCTGCTTAAAGGTTTCAAAAAAGAAGCCGCAGCGGCCGGTCGCATCAGTACGAAAAAAAGCGAAGTAATTCGTGCCGCGTTGCAGCAGTTCGCAACGCTGTCCGTGGCAGCGCGGGCGGCCGCCATTGGTGCTGTGCCTCCGGTAAAAATTGGTCGCCCGAAACAAAAAAAGTAGTCGCCGTGCAGCGCGATTGCGGATGGTCACCGCTGTCGCGCCGATCATTCGAACCCGCCACGTTGCGACACTGCAGTGAGCGCGTTCAACGCTATCTCGTAGTTAAAGCAATTCCGGCGTCGCGACGGCGCGGATGATGACGTGTGCTTCATCGCCGTCGCCCTTGGACTGCATCCACCACGCCGCGCCCTTGCGCACGCTCAACGGCGCGGCCGCGCCATTGAGCAACCAATGAATGCATTCGCCGATCCAAGGTTGATGGCCGACGATCACAACCGGCTCAGTGTGTGCACCCCAGCCCACCGCAGCGAGCACTTGCTCGGCCGTTGCATCCGGGTTGAGTTCGCTTAACGACTTGAACTTGCGAGGCAGGCAACGCGCTGTTTGTTGCGCGCGTCGCGCCTCGCTGGAAAATACTTTGCAATGCTGCGGCAGGTTTCTATCCAGCCAGAATGCCACTCGCTCGGCTTGGCGCTGACCCTTGACCGTGAGTTTTCGATCAAGGTCGCTGTGACCCTCGTTGGCTTCCAGCGCTTCGGCATGACGCCAGAAAATGATTTCACTCATGTTGCTGTCGCGTCGGACGATTGCCCTAACTTGGTCGCCAAATCATTTTGGGCGACGCTGGGCTGCTGACTCTTGGCGGGTCGCAACAAACGATACGCACCGTTCTTCTGCAACACCCATGCTTGCGTGTTGTCACGCAACGCAACATTGAGCCCTTCGTCAATCACCCGCGCACGGAGGCCGCCGTCGAGAATCGGCGTGGCTACCTCCACGCGGCGATCCAGATTGCGGCTCATCCAATCCGCGCTGGAAATGTAGACGTTGGGTTTGCCGCCGTTTTCAAAATAGTAGATCCGGCTGTGTTCAAGAAAGCGTCCTACGATGGAGCGCACTTTGATGTTCTTTGTGCTGCCGTCCACGTCGGGACGCAAGCAACACGCGCCGCGCACGATCAACTGAACGCGCACGCCAGCGTTCGACGCCTCGCACAGAGCGGCCATGACGTCCTCATCGGTAAGCGCGTTCATTTTCGCCATGATGACGGCGGGCTTTCCAGCGATGGCATTGCGCGCTTCGGTTCGAATCGCGGCCAGTAAGTTGTGCTTCATCGTGTGCGGCGCCCACCACAAGTGTTTGAGTCGCGGTGGTTGCGACAAACTCGTGAGGTGGTGAAAGATTGCGGCAACGTCTTTGCCAATTTCCGCGTTCGCAGTCAGCAGGCCAAAGTCGGTGTAGAAGCGCGCGGTGGACGGGTTGTAGTTGCCTGTACCTATGTGCGTGTAGGTACGAATCGCATTGCCTTCTTTGCGCAGCACGAGAAGCATCTTCGCGTGTGTTTTGAGGCCCACCAGTCCGTAGACAACATGTGCGCCCGCCTGCTCTAGTTTGTCGGCCCAGTTGATGTTGGTTTCTTCATCAAAACGCGCTTTGAGTTCGAGCACGACCGTCACTTCTTTGCCCCGGCGCACGGCTTCGATGAGCAGATCCATCAACTCCGATTTCGACCCCGTGCGATAGATGGTTTGCTTGATCGCGATCACCGAAGGATCTTCGACCGCGCAACGCAAAAACTGCACAACCGGGGCGAATGATTGATACGGGTGATGCAGCAATACATCGCGCCGTTTCAACTCGACAAACACGCGTTCGTTGGGTACTTCAGGCAGCGACGGCCCAGGCGTAAACGGTTTGAAGCGAAGCTCGGGGTGATCGACGGCTTCGGTTAGCGCTTGCAGCCGCGCGAGATTGACCGGGCCATTTACGCGATACACCTCGTACGGCTCAAGATCAAAGTGTTCCAGTAGCAACGTCGTGATTGATTCGCTACAGTCGGCGTTAATCTCAAGGCGCACCGCCGCACCAAACGGACGTCGCCGCAGCTCGCCCGCGAGCGCGTGGCGCAGATTCGTCATCTCCTGTTCATCCACCCACAAGTCGCTGTCGCGGGTCACACGAAACTGCGAATCGCTCACCACCTCGCGGCCAGGAAACAGGCGGCCCAATTCGGTTTCGATCAGCGTCGTGAGCAGAATAAAGGAGCGACGCGTGCTCGCAGTTTTGTCCTTGATTTCAAAGAGACGCGGCAGACTGCGCGGCACTTTAACGATAGCGATGCTGTTCTTGCTCGTGCCGCGCTTCGAGCGCAGTTCAACGATGAAATGCAAGCCTTTGTTTGCCACTGCCGGGAACGGGTGCGATGGATCGAGCCCAATGGGCGTCAAAACCGGTGCGATCTCGCGCGTAAACGTGGCCTGCACCCAGCGCCGCTGCGAGAGTGTGAGCTCGGAGCCGCTCACGAGATCAATGCCTACCTCACGTAGGCTTGGCAAGATTTTGCTGTTGAGCAATTCGTACTTGCGCTCGACGAGAATGTTGGCGCGCGTGGACACCTCTTGCAGCAGCGTGCGCAGCGTGGCTGATTCCGGCGACCGCTGCGCGGTCAATGCGGTCAGGCGTTCCTTCTGTTCGGCCATGCGCACTTCGTAGAACTCATCTAGATTGGCGCTGACGATCGTCAAATACCGCAGACGTTCGAGCGCTGGCACCCACGGCAACTCACACTGCGCGAGCACGCGCTCGTTGAAGGCGAGCAT
>DAINAJ010000110.1:0-10806 GCA_036733505.1 Casimicrobium sp. | reverse complement strand
TGAATCAAGAGGGCAAACTCGGCGTCATCGCCCCAGGCGCGCACGCCGACTTGGTCGTCGTCAATGCTGATCCAACCAATGACATCACCGTGATGTGTGATCCGGCGACGGCGCTGGCGGGCGTCATGAAGGCAGGCGTCTGGGAGCGTGCGTTTCGCGGCTAACGGGATCTAATCGGCGGCCGAATCAGCTTTTGCGAGCAAACGACTGGCGTGCGGTCGTTTCTGGCGTTTTTTCGCTATAGTCGACTACACGATAAATAGCGGTTTACGTCAACGCTGGCGGTCGTTAGCGGTAAAAAGCTGTAATCCGTGCCAAATCGTGGCCGACGTGCGATCGTCGCTGCTCGTCCGCGTTACGGCAATTTGCACGCGCCACTGACGCCCATTGCCACTGCAGATTCGGCCGCGCCGGTCGCAACGGCTTTGCCGTCAAAGAACACGGCGATTTGATTGGCAACACCGAATTTTGCGTTCGCACGGCGGCGCTCGTTGAGCGTGCGGAAAATATTCCACTCCTCGTGCGCGCCGTTGCTAAATGACACCGAAGCCTTAAGCCCGTAGTAATTTCGGAAGGTGTTTCGCGTCACGCGGCCGCGCTCGACTTCGCGTTTGAGTCCCGCATCTTTCGCCACACGCTCATCGAAAAACGTACCCAAGCGATCCATGTCGCCAGTTCCCGTGAGGCCAAAGTAAGCCGCGAAATCGGACGGACCCGCGAAGTACACAAAATCAAAATCCTCCCCGTTGGCCGTCAACCCTTCCAGCACGCGAGTCCACATGAGCATGTAGTCGTCGTTCGCGCCACGGGTCCCGGAGGGTAACGAGAGGTCAGATTCTTTTTCGCCCGGGTTCAAAACCCAGACCGATCCCGCGCCGAAGCGCGCCTCGACGCGTTGTTTGGTTGCGCTGCCGACTTCCGCGTTCACGTTGAAGTATCCGCCGCCCAAAGTCGAGAGCGGGAGGCTCAAGTAGCCAATCGCTTTACCCGCAGCACGCGCTTCGGCGATTTGGCCGCGGTAGCGTTTTATTTTTTCGTCGATCAGCGGCTTGAGCTCGTCGTTAACGCAGTAGCAGAGTTTGATCTCTGTACATTCGGTGATTTTTGCGGCGTGCGAGGGCGCGCCTGCAATGAGCGTCGCAGCAATTGGTGCGACGAATAACACTCCACGCAATGCGCGTATTAGCCGAGAGGCACGAGAAGTTGAGGGTGCGAATTCGAGTGCGCGCATGTCGTTCTCCAAGAATTGATTGAACACATGCTACGCAAAACGCTGGGGTTTTGCACACCGAAAGGCGCGTCCGTTTGCGCTGTAAACGTAGTGACCGTTGTTGATTCAAAACGGTGCTGTTACGCGCGCAGCATCGCACTTCGATGGTGCGCGCCGCACGCAAAGTAACTACTTCTTTTTGCTCGACGTGCTTTTTGCTTCGGGCTTTGCTTCAGGTTTGTAATCGCCAATCACGCCCTTCACAGGACACACGGAAAATATGGCGCACTTTTTGCAGCCGACGGCGAGCGCGATAGGGCAGAGAGTCATAGAAAAGCTCCGGACATTAAGTAGACCGATGCAGTATGCGCTTGTTATGGTGCGGCGCAGTGCTTATTTCGCCATGAAGCCGTAAAGCAACGCATACACCGTGCGGTCTTTGAGCAAATCCATATGGTTGCGGTCATTGACCACTGCGCGGTTTTGTTCTGCGAACTTCAACGAGCGCGCGTCAGTTTCGTCCTCAGCGAGCGCACTGGAGAGCGGCACTAAACCATCGCCCATCCAATCTGCCTTCTCGTGTCCGGATGGCTTCATCGTCGCCGCAATCGCATAGCAGCGCACGCCAGACGGTAGCTTCACAATGCGATGCTCGTTCGCAGGAAGCGGCGCACCGCTGTATGCGTGTCGATCGTCATCGAGCACGCTGCCGTGCCGCAAATCGTTGATGCCGTTGCTGCGGACTTTGCCGAGTTTCGCCAGCGGCGACGCGTACGGCGTCGCACCAAGCAAAAGATCAATCCAATGGCCGCCGCGCTCCAACGGCGCGCCCAGATGCGGCGTGCCGAGAAACACCATCGCATCAATCGATTTGCACCACGCATGGCGCGCCTTGCGGCCGTAATGCATGGCGCTGCGCGATACAAGTCCGCCCATACTGTGCGCCACGATCACCACAGATTCAATCGGCACCGGCCACGCGGCGACCAAGGCTTTCATTTGCGCTGCGAACTCGCGCCCATTCTCGGACACGTGACGCCCTGTGTTGTAACGCAGGTAAACGGGCGTGAAGCCCGCCTCAGCGGCTAGGCGCTTGCCGAAATCGCAGGCTTCGTCGATAACGCTTTGCGATTCGCTCGCATCGCTAATCCACCCTTGCTCGTTCATGCAAAGCCCGTGCACGAACACCACTATTTTTGGCGTAGCGAGTGGCAAGTGCTCGGAGAGTGCTTCCCGCGAAAGCGACAGCGCTTGAGTGGCGCTGCGAAGCTGCATCTTCGTGGCGAGCGGGTTGTTGGTCTCCTCTAAATGGTCGCCCAACACGCCATTGAGCGCTGCAACAATCGCTCCGCGCGCGCGCGGTGACGGCACGTCGGCGAGCGCCGGCGACACCAACGCCAACGCCGCGTCCACGCCACCACCGACCACCCGAGTCACACCGCGCACGGTGCGGTACACAAACCCAGTGACGCCGCTCGTACGACCGTTTTCCTGCGATGACGTGACGCCAGGCACTCGCGCAATGTTGCGATGCATTGCCTCAACTAAATCGGTGATTCCAGTCGTCGCGTCAATCACTAAACGGCCAACGCCACGAAGGTCTGCGGCGGTGGAAGATTCTGGGGCATTCATGGCGTGCTTTCTGCGCAAACGGCGTGCGCAAACGGCGCGCCTTTTGAGAACGGTATCGTGCGCGGATAGAGCGAGCCAGCTAAACGGTCTATCGCTTCTTTGTAGACGCGGCGCGAGTGGACTTTGCGGCCTTGACTGCCTTTGCCTGTGCGTAACGCGCCAAGCTCTCCGCTGGCCACAATTTCGCTGCGTCATAGTAGGCGCTGAACGCTGGGGTGTCCGCTTCAAGCGTCAGCCACGCTTGCTTAGAGCGCACAAAGATGTGCGCCTGTGGCGGGAGTCGGTCGGGCTCGTCGAGCGTGCCAACACGCACGTAGCGCGTGATCGCGGTGCGCGAACCGTGCTCATTCCACATCGCTGTTCGACAAGTTGGACAGCGCGCGACCCAATGGGTGCCACCACTGTCGGTCGGAACTTTGACGAATTCGTGCTCGCCTTGCAGTAGCGACATCTCAGTGAACTCGACCATCGCATGGTGGGCGAACGGGCCGCCCGTCTCGCGCTGACATCGCGTGCAGTGGCAAGAGTGCACGAACATTGGCGTGCGATGAATTCGATAGCGCACCGCGCCGCACGCGCAGCCGCCGTCGAATACCGTTTCAGCGTCCGTTGACTTCGTCATTGAGTAGAGCGAGATTTACTGTCCGGCAGGAGGCTGCCAGAGCTCGACCTTGTTTCCCTCTGGGTCGATGACCCAACCAAATTTTCCGTATTCCGAATCGTCGGTTTTTTCGAGAACATTGCAGCCTTCTGCGCGCAGCGCAGCCAGCAGTGCCTGCAAATCGTGCACGCGGTAATTGATCATGAACGGCGCGGTACTCGGCGCGAAGTAGTCACCTTCGGCGCTGCCGACGTTCCAGATGGTCGTGCCGCCGACTGGCTGGCCAGCGTCGTCTGTCCAACGAAATGCTGCGCCGCCCCAGGCTTGCACATCAATGCCGAGGTGCTTTTTGTACCAAGCCCACATCGCTGCGGGGTCGCGCGCTTTGAAGAAAATGCCGCCGATGCCAGTTACGCGTTTCATGTTCGTCCCCGTTTTTTTGAAAGCGAGAACTAAGCGTAGCGCAGTACTTTTCGTTTGGCGAGCGCTTTACGAGTCCGCAGGCCGATTTTTTGCCAGCCGCGCCTTCAAGAATCCACCTGTGCCGTATCTCGTGACACGGCTGTAAAAGCGCTCTGCGAGCCGATTCACCGCTGTAGCGTAGGCGTCCACGAGTTCCGGCGCGATGTTGAAATGGTCGTAGTTGACGACTGCGGCGACCTTGCTGTGCAACGACGACAAGCGCGACTCAACCATGTGCTCGATCGCTGCGATTTGCGCAGAGGCGGTGATCGAAAGGCCCGTGAAGTCGATGTAGAAAATGTGATGCTCGGTGTCGAGCTCGAAGCGCTCTGCAAGTGGCGTGGCGAGAATTCTTTCGCGTAGTCCGAGCGGCGCATCGGTGAAAAGTGACGCTTCCATTGCGCCGATATTTTCCGGCTGCGCGGGCGTAAATGCCATCTTCGCGAGCACGTCTCGGACGGCGTCCACGCCGGGTGCCAGCTCGATGAGTTCAAGGCCGCTCTTGCCGCCACCGACGTCGACTAAGCGAAACACCGCGCGCTCCGTCACGTAGAGCACGGGTTGCCCACGGCGTAGCGCTTCGCGACCGCTAAAGGTGCGGTGCTCAACGGCGTTCACGAACTTGCCGGTCGGACCGTCTTGCAGAATCTGTACCGCGCCGTCGCCAATCTTGACGCGCAAATCGCCGGCCATAAACGTGCCGACGAACACAAGCGCCTTCGCGTTTTGGCTGATGTTGATAAAGCCACCGGCTCCCGCGAGCTTGGGGCCGAACTTGCTTACGTTGACGTTGCCCTCGGCGTCCACTTCGGCCATCCCGAGCACGGCAACGTCGAGCCCGCCACCATCGTAAAAATCAAACTGATACGGCTGATCAATGATCGCCTGCGTGTTCACCGCTGCGCCGAAGTTAAGGCCACCGGCCGGGATGCCGCCGATCACGCCGGGCTCGGCTGTGAGCGTAATTAAGTCAATGATTCGCTCTTCCGCCGCGACCGCCGCTACGCCCTCGGGCATACCAATGCCGAGGTTCACCACGTTGTGCGCCTTGAGTTCGAGCGCTGCCCGGCGCGCGATAAGTTTCCGGAGGTTCAGAGCTTGCGATGGCGCGTCGTCCATGGGAACGCGAATCTCACCCGCGAACGCTGCGCTGTAAGGCTCGACGAATGTCTGCATGTGATGCGCCGCATCGGTTGCGACGACGACCGCATCGACCAACACGCCGGGCACTTTCACTTGACGCGGATTAAGCGTTCCGCGCTCGGCGATACGCTCGACTTGCGCGATCACTACGCCACCAGAGTTGCGTGCCGCCATGGCAATCGCGAGCGCCTCTAACGTCAGCGCCTCGCGCTCCATCGTGAGGTTGCCGTCCGCGTCTGCCGTAGTCGCACGAATGATGCCAACCGAAATCGGAAACGCTTTGTAGAACAGGTATTCCTCGCCGTCGATCGGCATGAGGCGCACCAACTCTTCCGTCGTTCGCGCGTTCACTTTGCCGCCGCCATGGCGTGGGTCGACAAACGTGTCGAGCCCGACGCGCGTGAGCGTGCCGGGCTTGCCGGCAGCGATGTCGCGGAAGAGGTGGCTGATGACGCCTTGCGGCAGGTTGTACGCCTCAATCTCGTCGGAGATCGCGAGCGCTTGAAGCTTTGGTACCAGCCCCCAATGGCCGCCGATCACACGTCGCACGAGACCGCGATGACCGAGATGATTCAAGCCTCGATGTTTACCGTCGCCTTGGCCCGCTGCGTAGACGAGTGTCAAGTCGCGTGGAGCGGCTTCTTTCTCGAACCGTGCTTCAAGCGCAACCGCAATCTCTTCGGCGAAGCCTATGCCAACGAAACCGCCGGTCGCGACAGTGTCGCCTGTGTGGATAAGGCGGACGGCTTCGTCCGCCGTGACGATTTTGGATTTGCGGTGCATTGCGCTAGCGTAACGCGAACGCGGACAATCAGCCGGCGCCGCGCACTACCATCACAGGCACGCTTGCATGCGAGAGCACGCGCTGCGTCACACTGCCTAGCAGCAGTCGATCGATCATGCCGCGGCCATGTGTGCCCATCACAATCAAATCCGTGTCGGTATGCTCCGCCGCGTCGAGGATGCCACGCCAGACTGTGTTCGACTCGGCGATGCGTGACGCAAAGGCCACGCCTGCGGCCTCAACGCGCTGCTGCACTGCCGAAATGGCGTTGCTCGCTGAGGCGGTCGCTGCACTGAGATACTGATCGAGTCCTTCGACGGCGCCGTCACCCAGCCCAACGTACGGATAAACGTGAATGACGTGCACGACCGTGATCTTTGCGTGGATTTTCGCGGCGAGTTCGATGGCGGTGTCTGCCGCATGCAGCGCAGTTTTCGAGCCGTCGATGGGAACCAAAATATGCTTAAACACAATGCGCCTCGGTCAGGTAAAACGATGCGGCATTGTGGGCGCGCGCGGCGGCGCGAGCGTTGACGTTTATCAACGCTTTAGTTCAACCTGCACCGTCACTGGCTCATTAGATTCGTTCACCCACATCCAGCACCAGTCGAAATTGAACGTTGGGCTGAATGTGCCTTTTTGTTCGCGCGTCAAATAGCTGCGGTGGTGGTAAATCACATTCTCGCCCGAGTGGCGATGGATGTTGAACGTCAGCGCGCCGCTAGCGGAATAGGCCCACGTCACCGGGTAGCGCGACTCGATCATCCCGCAGACTTCCTCGGCCTTACCCGGCGCAATCATCGCGGTGTGTTCAAACGTGTCCGACGCGGACCAGCGAATGTCTGCGGCGCTGACGCTGAAGACACAAACAGCCGCCGCAGCGGCGAGGGTGGTGGCAATGAATTTCATAGATGCTCCATAGGTGATGGACAGACGAATCGTACGCTACGGAAGCGACATCGCTTTCTGGTTTTCTATGCTGCCGGGCTACTCTCATTTTTTCGCGATGCCGCTAGTGTCCCTCCGCTGCGAAGAACGCACGCAATGTGCAGGAGATACAGCATTTATGGCGCAACGACGGGCAGGCGGTCGTTTTCGGCCATTTTTGTTCAATGTCGACTACCGACGAAATGTCCCTGTAAGCGCCACCCGGCAGTCCATGGACCCAAAAAGTCATTGGTCGCATGACGTAAGAATCGCCACGTCCGTTACTGGTGCTGAATCCTGACATCCGGCCGCAGGCGCGCAATCTCCGCGAGGAGCTTCGAAACATCATCGCCCTCAAACCCCGACGGCGACACTTTCTCCAACTGCTTGTCGGCGTGATCGAAAAAGAACATCCACGGCACCGCGACGCGCGCGGTGGTGCCGCCGACGACGTGCGCTTGGTTGGTCTTGGTCACGATGGTTGCGAGCTGATCTCGAGCGATTTTGCGTGTTGTGAAAGGCTGAGTAATTCGTACGCCGCCGTCGGCGAAGAGGGCGACCGCAAAGCGCGTGAACAGGCGCTTCAGTGCCCACAGAACGCCCAACGGGAAGCACGCGCCGATCCAGAGCAACAAGAGCGACGGGTGTGCTTTCACTTGGCCCATCGTCATCGGAATCAAGATGAGCGGCAGCGAAAACACCACGATCATGATCCATTGCACGACAGGCGACAGCGGCAACCCGCCGCGATTGCGAATTTCAAAGACGACGTTGGCAGCAGGCTCCATGTTTGCAAGCTCCGTGAGTTTGGATACTTGCGTTCACGGAATCACGGCGCAAACTCGGACATGCGTTTTGGGGCGATCGCGACGCGCAAGGCATCGATATGCACCACCAGCTGGCGATTTCCGCGTCGCTCAAGCAGATTCACCGTGAAGAAGTACGATCCACCCGGCACGAAGAGGCGACGAAAATCAGGGATAACGAAGCGTCCCGTTCGAGCTACGCGCGAATCAGAATTAATTTCAGTTAAGGCGCGAAGTTTCCGCCGCAGTTGTTCAAGTGTTTGCGAATTTCCGCCCAGTCGCGCCTTGAACTGTTTCTCGAGAGTAGCCCCTCGTGCACCGCAGTACCAGTGATGCCGAGCATCGCGCGCAGCATCATGATGCCGTCCTTGGTGGCCTCGACACCGCCGTTGCCGTCCACATCCAGGCAGCTTTCGGGCGGCGCGATGGCAAGGCCATCGTAGGTACCGCTGTCCGTGCCGATCGCGCCAATGTCTTGCGTGGCACCGGTTTCGAGCGAAACGCGATACACGCGCGAGGCGCTTCCGACACGCAGAATTGCGTAAGCGTTGTTGGTGCCAGGTTCAATGTCAAAGCCGCCGTAGCCGGTAACGTTGCCCGCGTTTAATGGGCCGATGTTAGAGAGTGTGCCCGTCGCCGCACTCGTCAATCCGGTGCCGACACCACCGATTCGTGTGAGCCTGTCGTTGTTTCGATCAATTCCGTAGAGCGTCGTAGCCAGTGCGCCCGGCGTGCGGTTTGTGTAAGCGATGTGAACCGTGTCATTTGCCGTACCTAGGTCCGGTCCGGGTGGATAAGCCAATCCGGATTGAACGGTGACGGCACCTGTCGCTGGGTTGATCGCAAGGTTTTCATCGGCGGTAGAAACGACGCGCAGCACGTCTCCCCCTGGCGTGAAAGAGATGCCATAGAAATAGGTGTCGTTGAAACTGGAAGAAATCGTCGCCACCTGCGCAACAGCGAGTGTGTTCACGTTAATTCGCAACAGTCGCCCGCCACTGGTTACTTTGGACAACGCGTAAAGCTCGCCGTCGGACGGACGAAAGTCGATGCCGAGAATGAGTTCGTTGGCTTGCAGACCCGAGAGGGTGCCATCGGTAAGCAGTACAGCCGGATTGGTTGCCACGAAACTCACGAGTCGGTTCAGCGTTGGATCAAACGCGAATAGCACCGGTGCCGCATCTGCGCGGCTTGACGTGACCGCAGAAAGCATCGCGAACAACAACGCTAGCGCATAACGGCGCAGATCGCCAAACTTGCTTCGCGATGCAACGCATATGTTTGAACTCATAATCACACCTCTCAGTCAATTCTCATGCGGAGTATCGGCGCTGAGCGAGTTGGACGTGGGTCTCGCATACTCGCCGACGGAGCGCACAGCCGCGCGATTGTGCCAACTTGCTAGCGGCAACACAAGCCTGCGGATGAGCGTGTCGTGACACGCCGTCGGAGGCAACAAAGAGAGCAGTAGCTCGTGGCTAGAAACTCCATGTCGCGGAGTTCGCGCGCGCGCATTCGACGAAGCAGACCGACTCGGCGCGACGGTGGCACGTCCGGGGGGAGCCGCGATTAGCGAAGCGTAATCGAAGCAATTTAGGTCGCCGACGGCAGCAAACGTGTCAAGTCACGATTCCCGGATTACGGCGAATGCGCGATGCGTCCGCGGCGCGGCGACGTGGCTCGATGCGCGCCGAATCCGGGCTACGGCACTAACGACAGATGTATCGTCTTGAGCGCGGTACGGGTGTTAACAGTTCGCAGTAGGGCGGAACGCTTGCGGTTCCGCCGAACGCGGTGGCGCGCCAAACCCGATTTGATGAACGGCCTTCGGCGGAGAAAGAAGGCGGGACCGCAAGCGTCCCACCCTACGCCCGTTCATTCTCCGAGGCTCACGTCCCCCATGTCGCCACCAGCCCAATCGCGCGGATAGAACCCACGTTCGACACTACGATGGAACGTCGAATGCGGCCAATCGGCGACGCGCGTTACGTGTCCGTGCTTGACCGGGTTGTAGTGAACGTAATCGAAGTGCGTCTCGAAATCCTGTTCATCGCGAATCAAGTGTTCCCAAAATCGTCGTTGCCAGATGCCGCGTTCGCCGTTGTTGATGCGCGTCTCCGAGCGCCGTTCGGTTGCAGGAATCGCCCGGTTGAAACGAATTTTGATCGCTCGAATGCGACTCGAAAAATCGGCGTCGCCGGGCGGCAACGTCAACATCATGTGCATGTGTTCGGGCAACACCACCCAGGCATCAATGCGAAAGGGCCGCTCCAGTTTCGTCTTGCGCACAGCTTCGCGCAAGGCGTCGATACGTTCAATCAGCAAGCGATTTCCGCGTCGCTCAAGCAGATTCACCGTAAAGAAATACGACCCACCCGGAACGAAGAGGCGACGAAAATCAGGCATAACGAAGTGTAGGTTGGGACGCTTGCGGTCCCGACGCGTTACGTCGCCGAAGGCTGTTCATCAAAGTGGTTTGTGTGCCATCGCGTTCGGCGGGACCGCAAGCGTCCCGCCCTACTCGCTACGACCATTCGGAACGACCTCAATTTTGTGCGCATCGATGTTGGTCGATGCGCACCCACACGAGAAGGTAGGTTCGATCAGGCGGAGCCGTCTCGATCCGGTAGTTCGGCTCAACGCGGGTGTTTTCACGGCATAGATTGCCGCCAACGATAGGCGTCCAACCCCGCAATCTCGCTTCGGTCAAGAATTTATCTTTGCCGCCGGCCGCCAACCATTGCTTGGTCGAAACACTCACGTCACCAACTTGGCCCGTTGACCGCGCGGACGAGGCCGTGCTCGTTTCGACGTCATGTATGCCCATCGCGCGGACAATCGATTCAACGTCGGAGCGGTCGCGGGCAAACGCAGTTAGTACTTCTGGACGCACTGCAACGGTTCGACTGTTCATCGCCAGAAGTGCGCCGACGGACAGCGCGATACCCGCCGTCAGGATTAAGCGACGGTATCGGGTGAGTGACGCTGGCCAACTGGGCATCGGATGTTCCGGCTAGTGGGGCGGAACGCTTGCGATTCCGCCAAATGCGGTCGAAGTTGGAACCATTCAACGGAATGGCCTTCGGCAACAAAAGAAGGCGGGACCGCAAGCGTCCCGCCCTACAACTCTACCCGGCTACCTGCGTGTTCCGCAACCGAATATGCAACTCCCGCAACTGCTTCTCGGTCACCGGCGTTGGCGCATCGACCATCAAGTCCTGACCGCGTTGCGTTTTGGGGA
>DAINAJ010000109.1:0-10816 GCA_036733505.1 Casimicrobium sp. | reverse complement strand
CTGCGGATGTGGCGAAGATTGAAGAGGGGATTGGGCGGTTGGGGCGGGCGTTGTAGACGCATTAGGAGGCTATCAGTTGATGTCCGTTACATTGCGGCAGCGTGCCGCCAAAGTTGCTGGCAACGATTGAGTCGAGGAGTTCAGAAGATGGCGAATCTAGAGTGCGTTTACGATCCTGCCGACGCTCATCGGAAACCGCATGTCATTTTTGTACATGGGTTGGGTGGTCACCCACGCGAAACTTGGATGAGCGACCCTGCGGACGAGGGCACGTTGTGGCCGAAATGGTTGGGGCGGCTGTCTGAATTTCCGGTTTGGTTGCTGGGATACGACGCGTCCATTTCCGGCTGGACTGAAGGGGCGATGCCGTTGCCCAATCAGGGCGGGGCCGTGCTTGATCTGCTCATAAACGAACCTCGCTTGAATGGCCAACCCCTAATTTTAGTGGGACATAGCCTAGGTGGATTAGTTATCAAAACGGCATTGGTAACCGCAGCTACGCACGGCGTGCCTCGCTATCACGACTTTGCCGGCCAAGTGAGGGCCGTCGTCTTTGTTGCGACACCCCACTTCGGTTCACACTTGGCCAATCTCGCGCAAGCGATGCGTCAAGTGCTTAGAGCAAACCCGCAGGTTGGCAATCTGGTCTCGCACGACCCCCACCTCCAAATACTCAACGAGCAGTTTCTCGCGGTTCACAAAGCCCATCAATTCCAGGTGCGCGTTTTTTGCGAAACCAGAGGAATAACTACCAAACGCCGGTTGTTCGGTTTGTTTCGGGGCCCGACTGTAACGGTTGTGCCGCACACCTACGCCAATCCGCATGTACCGAGTGAACCGTCCGTTAGTCTGCCCGAGGATCATTTCAGTATTTGCAAACCGTTAGCGGAAAATGCACAGATCGTTGGTGCGATGGTCGCGTTATGCAAGGTGCTGTCTACGAGTGCAGAAGACGCCGATTCGACCAACGCGAGACACCTGCATGAAATCCCTGCGTTGCTTTCCCACACAATAAACGGCTGTCAAATAAGTATCGTTTTCGGACGCATCGAAGAATTTGCTGGAGTACCCAACACTGTGGTAGTTCTGCCGTGCAGTGAATATTTTGTTGATGGACGCTGCGTCCGCGATCTGCGCAGTGCGCTTGGGGCGTATGTGGCGAGGTGGCTGCCGGGCCAGGAGGACGCGTTTGTGCGATTAGTCGACACGGAATGTCGGTCTCAGTTGGGAAAACCCGTGCAAATGCAAAAGACAGACACGGAATTTGCTGACAGCTACGGCGCGGGGCGTTGCCTTTTTCTCGACAAGCCGCTTGCTAGACCTGAGTGCCTGGCGCTTGTCTCGAGTACAACGCAGCGGCCACAAGCCGGAATTTCTGCGCAAATGTCGTACGTTTTTGACGGTACGCGACATCTGATCCAGCGCCTTGCAGATGCTCGTGTGAACGAAGTAGTAGCGCCGATATTTGGGGCGGGACACGGCGGAATACAGCCGCGCCTAGCTTTTTGTGCAACGCTGCTCGCGTATGTGGAGTCCGTTCGGTACGGTGTAGGCGCGCAGCGCCTAAAGAAAGTAACGATCGTTGTGTTTAAGCGCGGTGACGCCAACGCCCCCGAAGTACTGCCTTCGGACGCAAGCGCACTATTTTCGCTGCTGTTGAATTAGCTGTGTCTTCTCTTGATCGTTTTTTGCTCGCGCAAGAGAGCGTTTATGAAAGCGTACTGCAGGAGCTTGCGGCTGGATACAAGCGGACGCACTGGATGTGGTTTGTCTTCCCACAGTTCTTGGGTCTAGGAACGAGCGAAATGGCCACAACTTATGCAATTCGGTCTGTGGCCGAAGCAGCCAGCTACCTGCAACACCCGCTACTCGGAAATCGGCTGGTGGAATGCACGCGTATGGTAGTGGCTATCGACGCGCAGAGCGCCGAACAAATATTTGGCGTACGAGATGCGTACAAATTTCTGTCCTGCATGACGCTTTTCGCGAACGTGAGCGATGCAAACAGCGTTTTTGCGATAGCGTTAAAAAAGTACTTTCCTCAACAACATTGCGCCTTCACGCTCTTGAAGTTGCGCGAATGAATCTCGTGCCGCTGATTTTGGGGTATTTCTATGCGCACACATTACCCCTTAACTATTTTGACTCTCGGAGAAATCGTATGCGGATGACGCATCAGTCTGTTTTGTCTTTTGTCGCCGCGTTGGCGATGTTTTTCACGTTCGTGTTTCCAGCGCAGGCTCAATCGGCGATGGACGAGGTTCGTCGCGAAGAGGCGCGTAAGACTTATGCGGCTGCGATGGCGGTGGCGAAAACGGGGCCGGTCGATGTGCCGCTCGCGTCGCAAGGCACGCTCAAGTTGCCCGCGAACTACATTTTTATTCCGCAACCGAACGCGACGCAGGTTTTGAAGACGATGGGGAATCCGGGCTCCGACCCGCGCTTACAAGGCTTGGTGTTTCCTCTGAACCAAGACAGTTGGTTCATGACCGTGCGCTTTGAGGCGGCAGGGTACGTGAAGGACGACGACGCGAAAGATTGGAATGCGGACGACTTGCTCAAGAGCTATCGCGAAGGCACCGAGGCGGCGAACAAAGAACGCAAGACTATGGGCGTGCCCGAGTTAGAAATTTTGGGTTGGGCCGAGAAGCCTGCGTACGACACGGCGACGCACCGTTTGGTGTGGGCGATGTCGTCGAAAGAGCGAGGCGCTGATGCCGCGAACGGCCAAGGCGTGAACTACAACACCTACGCGCTGGGTCGCGAAGGCTATTTCAGCTTGAATCTCGTGACCGAACTCTCAGACTTGCCAAAACACAAAACGCACGCCGCCGCGATGCTCACGGCGCTGAATTTCGACGACGGAAAGCGCTACGCAGATTTCAACGCGTCCACTGATCGCGTGGCCGAGTACGGCCTCGCCGCGTTGGTCGCAGGCGCCGCCGCGAAGAAGCTCGGTTTCTTTGCGCTGGCGTTCGCGTTCATCGCGAAATTTGCCAAAGTGGGAATTCTCGCAGCGGCCGCAATCGGCGCCGGATTGTTCAAGTTTCTCGGTAAGAAAAAGAAAGACGCCGAGCCCGTCGTTGACATGGGTAATGGGTTTGAGGCGGCACCGCCCGCCGAGCCGCTGCGCGCGCAGGTGGCCGATGTGAACCCGTTCGCGAAACCCGCAGAAACGCCGCCGCCAGCCGCGAACGGTACCGACGCACCGACCGACAAGAAGTAACCCGATATGACGAAGCTATTGCTTCTGCTGTTCTCGGGCGCGAAGCTCGGCAAGCTCTTCACCACTGGCGGCACGATGCTCATTTCGGTCGTGGCGTACGCATGGATTTTTGGTTGGGGCTACGCCGTCGGGTTTGTCGCACTGATGTTCGTGCACGAGATGGGGCATTACTTCGCAGCGAAGCATCGCGGGCTCAACGTCGGCGCGCCGACGTTCATTCCATTCATCGGCGCATGGGTCGAATTGAAAGACCAACCACACAGCGCTGAGACGGAAGCGTTCGTTGGGTTGGGCGGGCCGCTCTTGGGCACCATCGGTGCCTTGGTTTGCTACTTCCTCGCGCGTAGTTACGACAGCACGTTGCTGCTCGCGGTGTCGTATTCCGGCTTCTTTCTCAATCTCTTTAACTTGATTCCGCTGTCACCGTTTGATGGCGGGCGGATCACGGCAGTACTGTCACCGCGCATTTGGTTTGCGGGCGTACCAGTGCTGATTGGTCTGTTTTTCTATCGACCCAGCCCGATGCTGATTCTCATCGCAATCTTGGCTGCGCCGCAACTCATGAAAGCATGGAAATACCGCAGCGACAGCGAAGAGGCACAAACCTACTACGCCGTGTCAGGCTCCACCAAGCTGGAGTACGCGACGTATTACATCGTGTTGCTTGCGTTCCTCGCCGTGATGACGCACGACGTGCACGAGATGGTGCAGGCGGCTCGGGCGGTGAAGGGGATTTAGTTACGCGGCAGCGACGTAGGGTGGGCAACTCATTGCCCACGCGTAGCCACGATTCCCTCATCTCGACGGTACGAACGGAGCGCAATGTCGTCGGCGTGGGCAACAAGTTGCCCACCCTACCTATTTGGCGTCATCCTCGGCGTAAGCCGGGGATCCAGTACGTTGTGTTGCAGATGTGTCTCAGCTGCGCCGCGTTTCTGGATCCCCGCTTCGCGAGGATGACGGCATTGAGGCGAAGCGAATGCTGCGCTACGCAGCAAACAACTTGTCGTAAGCCGCAAGCAGCGTTTGGTGCATCTTGCTCCCTTGCATGTCGGTGCCGAGCGTTTCGAGGCCGAAGAAGCGTTCTGTGCGGTTAAGCAGCGCCTCGGCTTGGCGTAGCGTGGCTTCGCCGTACAGCAGCGTGAGGGAGCGACGATAGTTATCGACGTCGTCTTCAAGCTCCAACATGCTCTCGATGCAGCGATACACCAACCGACGCGCGGGCGCGAGATCGGCGAAGTGATGAATCCAGTCGCAGCCCTCGAGCACTTCGTCTTCGTCTCCGATCGCAAGCGCGAGCAGCGTTTTGAGTTCGCCGATTCGCAGTTGCTTCCACGGCGTGCCGTCGGGCATCGCCAGACCGAGAATTTCCCACAGCGGGCGCTCGTCGGCGAGATTCATGGTTTGCAGTTCTTCGAGCAAACCAGCGCATTCTTCTTCGGTCAAATCGTGCAGACGCACAAGCAATGGGCGCAACAGATTGCCGACACTGTTGTTCTCCCATTCCAAGTCTTCGACCGGATAAATTTCGCTCATGCCGGGAACAAGAATGCGGCAGCTGTACGCGCCTTGCTCGCTGAAATCGGCGACGTAAATGTCTTTGCCTTCGGCGTGAATCGCGTTCACGAGCCAGTCGTAATCTTCTTGCGTGGTCGTGCTGAAATTCCAATCGACGAACTCGAAATCCGGCGTATCGCCCATGAAATTCCAACTAATCACGCCGCTCGAATCTACGAAGTGAATTTCAAGATTGTTGACGGCATTGATCTCGTCCATATCAAAGCCTGGCTCTGGGAAACCTTCCAACGAATCGAGCGCGCGGCCTTGCAACAGCTCGATCATCGCGCGCTCCAACGCGATCTCAAAACGCGGATGCGCGCCGTAGCTTGAAAAAATGCCTTGATCTTTCGGGTGCACGAGCGTGACGTTCATCACCGGATATTTGCCGCCGAGCGATGCGTCTTTCACCAAAATGCCGAAACCCGCCTTGCGTAGCCCATCAATGCCTGCGCGGATATTCGGGAAACGCGAAATCACGTCGTCCGGCACTTCGGGCAGGCACAGCCCTTCGCTGATGATGCGGTACTTAATCGCGCGCTCGAAAATTTCGGAGAGCGCTTGGCTGCGCGCTTCCATCATCGTGTTGCCCGCCGCCATGCCGTTGCTAACGTACAGGTTACCGATGATGTTGACGGGTATGAAGGTCTCCGCGCCGTCTTTAAGCCGCTTGTACGGAAGCGCGCAAATACCGCGGGCGACGTTGCCGGAATTCAGATCAACGAGCACTTCAGCTTCGATGGTGCCTTCCGGGTTGTAGAACTTATGCAGTTCCGGGTTGAGCATTTCCTTCGGCCATTTGCCTTTGGCTTTTCCCTTTTGCGGCGCGAACCAACGCTCTTGCGGGTAATGCACAAACGGCCGATTGGCGCGCGTTTCGCCCAGGTGAAAGTGCGTCCAGAAGTAGTGCGTACCGAGCCGCTCGAAGAATTCACCGTAGGCGCTTGCGCGCGCTGCCAGTTCCGTCGCGCCTTTGCCGTTCGAGAACAACATCGGGCACTCGTTGTCCTTCATGTGTGTCGACCAAATGCCGTCGACTTCATGCAGTAGCGACGATTCGTTGAGTACAAAGCCGCGTTTGGCGAGCTTGGCTTTCATCGTCTCGATGGTCGATTCGAGCGATGCGTCTTTGCCAGGGATGAAGTGTTCGGTGGTCATAAAAGTTCTTTGAATGGAAGTGCGCGATACGCTGCGAGCGGCGCTTTGCAGCGCAGCGCGCCACGCGCAGGGCCTGAACGTTACCATTGCGCATGGTCAATGAAAGCGCGAAAGAACTCAAATACCTCGGCGGCTACCCGGAGCCACTGCTGGCGCAAGTACGCGAATTGATAGCGCAAAATCGAGTAGGCGAGGTGCTCCAAAAGCGCTACCCCGACGCCAATACGGTGCGCACTGATCGCGCGTTGCAGGACTACACGCTCGAGCTCAAGTCGCAATTCATGAAGAGCGCGATCACGCCGTCGAAGGTGGTTTTTGACAATCGCTTGCAGGTCATGAAACACGCGCTAGGCACGCACACACAGATTTCACGCGTGCATGGAAGCAAGCTCGTCGCCAAACGCGAGATTCGCATTGCGAGCGTGTTCATCGATGCGCCCGCAGCGTTCTTAAAGATGATCGTCGCGCACGAGTTGGCGCACCTAAAGGAGCAGGAACACAACAAAGCGTTCTACCAACTCTGCCGCCACATCGAGCCGGACTATGCGCAGCTTGAATTTGATGTGCGGTTGTATTTGACGCAGTTGGATTTGAACACGACTTAGCCGCGCTTACTTTCCCGCCTTAGCCCCCCAAAGCTGCGCGAGCCTCGCGTCGCGGCCGCAGCTCGTGCGGTAATACTTGTAGCGCACTGGATTCTTTAAGTAGTAATCCTGATGGTAGTCCTCGGCGGGATAGAACTTGGTCGCGAGCAGAATTTCGGTGACGATGGGTTGCGGGAACGGCTTTGTTTTTTGTACGTCGGTCAACGACGATTGCGCCGCCTTCAACTGATCTTGGTCGAGCGCAAAAATCGCTGTGCGATACGGTGAACCCACGTCGCAGAATTGCTGATTTTTTACCGTCGGATCAATGGTGCGCCAGTAGTGATCGACCAATGCGCGGTAGGTGACTTTGGCCGGGTCAAATGCGATTTCTACGGCCTCCGCGTGCCCCGTGTTGTTTGACGAGACTTGCTGGTAGGTTGGGTTGGCCACCGTGCCGCCGATGTAGCCCGACGTGGTTGAGACGACGCCGGGCACTTTGTCGAAATCCGATTCGACGCACCAGAAGCAGCCGCCGGCGAAGATGGCTTTCGCCAGCGCAGGCTTTGCGGCACTAGTTTGTGCGATGGAGGTGTGCGACACCAGCGTCAACGTTGCTGCCAGCAGCAACGTGCGAAACAACGGTAGAGAAAACTTCATGGCGACCACTACTTTCAGGTTTGGATCAGACGTTCAGACCGTCAGTCGTTCGACGGCACGCTGCACTTACACGCTATGCTCAACCCATGATTCGACTCACCAGAGCCCCCAACCTCGCGATGGCCACGCTGTGGGCGGACACGCTCACGCGCGCGGGCATTCGCGCGACTGTGCAGCGGCTGTTCCTTGCGGGCGCAGCGGGTGAGTTGCCGCCGGATCAATGCGCGCCAGAAATCTGGATTGAGGATGATGCGCAGATCGAGCGGGCGCGCGAGATCATGAACGACCTTCAAAACGTGCCGCAACGGCGTTGGTTTTGCGCGTGCGGCGAATTGATCGAGGGCGGATTTGAGCAGTGTTGGAGTTGCGGGGCGTTAATGCCGCAAGCGTCATAGCAAACCGCATGTGGGAGCGGGCTTGCCCGCGATTGGCGCGGCGCAACAGAATAGATTGGATCGCAGCGGGTAATTCGCGGGCAAGCGCGCTCCCACAGAGCTAAACCCGCGACGTACTACTTCGTGATCGGCAATTCTTTTTCCGGCAAATGCAGTGCGTGCAACACGGCAATAGCGCCGTAGGCATCATTCGCGGCGTAGAGCAATTGACTTGACGTGAGTTCCGCGTTTGACCAGTTGGTGGTGCTGATGCGTTTTGATTTTTGAAAGCGCTGTTGCAACACCATCGCGACCGCGCTCTTTACGCCCACTTCATTGCGGTGGCCCACCTGCTTGAAGTAATGCGTCATGTCGAGCAGCGCGCCCGGTTGCACGCCGAATTTCTTCTGAATGTGTCCGCGATCCGAGCGCAGGCCGAAGCCTACTTTCACCATCTGCTTCGATTGCAACAACGACATCAACGCTTCGCGACATTCCGTACGATGCACTTGAAAAATAAACGCACGCTCCAGCGTTGAAAACTGAACGACGTGCGGGCCAGTGGACGTTTCTCCGACGGCGAATGTGGGTTTGGATTCGGTGTCAAAACCGACGAAGCGGCGCGAAAGCAAATGCACGGCAGCGGCGGCGGCTTGCGCCGCAGTGACTGGCACTTCAATTTGATCTAGCCGTAAACCAACGAACGCGGGCAGCGCGTCGATTTGCTCTTTTGTGGGAACGAGTGGCCGCGCCGAACGGGTTCGGCGCTGCGGCAGTGGCGGTTCTGGCGCGTGTGCCGCCGCCACGGGCGCAGCTTGCCGCGCGCCATTTTTTCGTCCTAGAAACGGCACAAATTGCCGAAGCTTGTCGAGAATGCTCATGCGTGTCGTCTCAGTCGGCACGCGCACTCAATCGCGCACATCGGCCACTGGATTAGCACCGAAATCCGCACGCGCCAAATACGTCAACACGCGCGCCGCACCAGCCTCTGGCGTGAGCAAATCGCCGTTGTTCTTGTATTCAACAAACGTCGCGTGGCTCGGAAAATCGGCGGGGTTGGTCGCGCGGATGTGCGTTTGCATATCGGTGTCGATGATGCCGGGGGCGAGCGAGCAGACTTTCGCCCCATTCGTGCGCGCCGCTTCTTCGAGCGCCACGCAGCGCGTGTAGTGATCCATTCCCGCTTTCACCGCGCTGTAAATCGATTGTGATGCCATCGCGCGGCGGCCGTTGCCCGACGAAATGTTGAGCACTCTTCTCGCGCCAGACCAATTTGCGGTGGCGCGCAAGAACGCGGCGGTGAGTTGCATCGGCGCCTCAAGCCCGACGCGAAGCACGTTCGCAATGTCCGCCGAGCTTGCATCGGCCAGCGCGCTAATGCGTGGCAACAGCGCCGCGTTGTTGATGAGCGTTGCGCTGTCGAATTCGTCGCCGAGAAACAAGCTCATCCACCGCGAAAGCTGCGCGCCTGCTGCTGCGCCGTCGACGAGGTCGAGCGACCATTGGGCGAGCGTTGCGTCGTCTACGGTATCGACGAGATCATTTAATTCGGGCTGGCTGTGTCGCGAAATGCACAGGAGCGTGTGGCCCGGTTGCAGCAATTGTTTGGCCATGGCCTGGCCCATGCCGCGAGATGCGCCGGTGAGGATGTACAGATGTTGTTTCATGGGCGCATCTTATCGCGCGGCCCGTGTTGAGCCCGCAACAGGCTACTTTTTCGCGGCGATTGCGCCGCTCATCAGCAGCGCCAACTCGGTGCCCTGCAACACGCGAATGCTGTTCTTCGAGGCGAATTGTTGCGCGGGAGCACTGAGCGGATTGAGCGCGACATAGATGCCGAGATTCGCGTCTTCGCGGGTCATCGCATTGGCGAGCTCGCGCAGCGCTTCCACGCCGTGCGCGGCGGCTTTCCAGCGCTTACAGCAGACGAGGCTCACGCGACCTTCCTTTTCGATCCGAAGCTCCGCGCCGCCTTTGGCGTACACGGTGGTCGTAAAGCCCGCGTTGCGATACGCCGATTCAATGGCGGTTGAGAAATCGCGGCCGGACATGGCTGCCACGGATTCGAGCGTCGCCTCGATCTTCGCGGGGTTCGGCGCACGCATTTGCCGCCACAGGGCTATCGAGCCGATCACTGCAAACGGCAGCCCAGAGAGCGCGCCGACCACCGCGAAACGCACTGGGAAAAAGTTGTAGCAAACGGCGCCGACGGCCACGGCCAACGCAAAACTGATCCACCACGGCGAACGCAGCAGCACCGCGAACAACGATTTTTCCGACATCTTTAGCTGCACAACCCACTCCCACAAAGCAAGGCCGCGTTTGTACCACGGCGAGAAATTTGCGGGGCGTCGCGGCGGGCGGGCGAGGGCGACGGCAGTGCACAAGACGTCGGATTGAGGTTAATGGCTTATTAGCGAAAACGACCAGCGGGCGGTCGTTGGAGGCAATTATTGGCAATAGTCGATATACAGAAAAAACGCCATAAAAGCGCCGCCTGGCTGTCGCTCGTGCGATAAAGCTATTACGTGGCTTTATGTGCATGCACTTGAAACGTCACAGTTCGTACCTATAATTAGCACTCATTAGGGGCGAGTGCTAACAATCGAATTTTTGTTGGTTAGTGCTTGCTACGCTCCACCGCCAGATTTGGCTGCGAAGCCTTCCCGCCGACTCGACTCAATGCGAAACGCGGGCCCTTCGATTTCAAACTCAGAACCAGTTCAAGGAGAACTATTCATGTCATTGAAACTTCGCCCCCTGCACGACCGTGTAATCGTTAAGCGTCTTGAAGAAGAGCGTAAGACCGCCTCCGGCATCGTGATCCCTGACACCGCCACCGAAAAGCCTGATCAAGGCGAAGTGTTGGCCGTAGGCCCGGGCAAGCGCGACGACAGCGGCAAGCAAAACGCGCCAGACGTCAAAGTCGGCGACAAAGTTCTCTTCGGCAAATACGCTGGTCAAACCGTCAAAGTTGACGGCGACGAACTGCTGGTCATGCGCGAAGAAGACATCATGGCTGTAGTGCAGAAATAGTCCTCGCCCGACTTAACCAATCAATTTTTTAACCAAGTTTCGGGCGCCGCGAGACGAGATGAGCACAAGGCGCCGGTGGCCGACGTGTACTTTTGTACACGAGGCCGACGGCAACGCAGTGATCGCCCATTTCTGATCTGGCAGCAAGCCCACCTAGGAGATTCAAATGGCAGCAAAAGACGTAGTATTTGGCGGCGAAGCCCGCGCTCGCATGCTCGAAG
>DAINAJ010000108.1:8252-10852 GCA_036733505.1 Casimicrobium sp. | reverse complement strand
AAAAAGCTGTAACGGCAATGCAAAGCCGCGTGCCCCTACGCATCCGGTGCGGAGCGCGACGACCGGCCGTAGCCGGCGAACCACGGGCCAACGCAGAACTGCCATCGAGATCAAACCCACGACCTTGGTTCAACGGGCAAAACGTAGTCAGAGACGTAGGTGCCTGGCATTTCACTTGCGATTGCTTCTGAGTTGGACGAAACAAAGCAAGCCAAGCAGGAAGATCGTGGTGAAAAGTACGCTCATTCCGAAGGTTGGGACCGGCACAGCGGGCGCGAGCACAACCAGATCATTGTCTGCCACATTGACCGGCGCACTTCCAACGGCCAAATAACCGCCAGATTGTTGAGTGATTGTGGCGACGAGGGTCCTAGTGCCGTTGATCACGCTGTCGTCAGTAGTTTGCACCGGTATGGTCAATCCCGCCGCACAGTTAAAACCAGAAGACACAGGGCTTGGGAGCGGCGTGTACGTACCGCTAAACGTCACGGTGACGTTGCTGATGCTGCCGCTTTGTCCGTTGCCGCACTGTAAGAGGAAATTAATCAGCGCCCCTTCAGTGACATTGAAAGTGGTCGTGGATATACCCAAATAAAAATCGTTGTCCGCAATTTGCGCCACGACTGTCGGTGAGCCGGCGACCGCCAAATTGTTGGTGCTTGAGCCGACCGTGAGGCGCAAATATTCAGCGCCCTCCACCGAAGGGTCATCGATTACGGGAAGATCAAGGACATTCAGCGTACCCGGAGCCGGTGAGCAGTTGACGTTGATCGTCGCGGGTCGACCATTCACTACATCACTATCGTCGGCCTCGGCCAGAGTGCTACCGCCCCAGGTGAGGGTTGCGACGCCTGTGTTCGGTGCGCCACCTGTACCGCCTTGCACACATAGCAAGCCGAATTGTGCGGAAACGGGCCCCGCTTCCGTACCGTCTCTGATCAGACTAACGGTTATCGTCGATTCGTTATCGAGCACTGTGACGTCGGTACTCACGGGCTGCAACATCCAATAGCCTGACCCAGAAGCGGGAGGAACCACGCTCACGGTCAACCCTTTATCTCCGTCGGCTAGCACGTCATCAATGCCTTGGATGATCACGGTGCAATCGTTCGCGCCGTCGGGGACGAAGCTACACGTGCCGCCGATCACGGAGACGAAATCGGGCGTGAGGGAAGCAGGGCCAGACAGGGTAATCGGGACAGCAAAACCACCGCAATTGTTCGGCACGCCCACTTCAAAGTCCACGGTCAGCGTCATTTGGTCGCCTTCGATGAGCGTTGGTGCGGACGGAGTGATGCTGATCACCGGCACGGCCGGGCATACCTGAACCCCTGCACCGGTTTGACTTTCGCTAGTCGTCGCGTAAATTCCAAAGGCGATTTTTCCGTCTTGTCCGAAGTTTTGTACGGTACCGGTGTAGCTCGCCAACGTGTAATCGGTGGTGTGGGAGCCACATAGTCCGCTATTCGGAAAGCCGGACGGCGGGGCACCCCAGGCGGCGGTGCCGTTGACCGAGAAGGAGTTGCTCACCAGACAGTCCGGATTGACCTGCAAACTCTCGTTGCTCATACCCGCGACGACTGGTAAGGGTGGCGGCCCACCGGGGTTGACTTGAAGTGTCACGCCCGCCAGTGATCGGTTCGCTGCAAGACTGGCACGATAGAGAATCGGAAAGGTCACGACGTCGCCGGGTTTGGCGTACTGAACTTGGTTGAGGACTTGAATCGACTGGGCTGAAACGACGCTGGCGCAAGTGGCTAATAGACCGGCAAGTAACGGCATTAAGCAGTTGTTTTTCATGTGTGTTTTCTGTTGAGTGTTGGTGAACGGCTGCGAGTGGGATTTATTCGAGGCAAGAGCACGGCACGTAGGTGTGCCTTGATTCGGCCCCATGGAACTCGCCACCGCGAAAATCGCTGCCGTCGTGGTTCTGTGCGTATTGGTAGCCCTGCACTGTGCAAAACTCGGTGCCCTTGCTTTGGATCTGCGCGGCGATCGTGCGGCGGGTGACGATGCCACTCACCGGATGGCGCAAGATCTGCCACTGGTCGTTTAGGATTTGCGCGGACACCGGGCTATGGCCACTTGCGTTCCACGTGCGTTTCGCGAGATCCAACACAGAGCGCTCGAGCGCGGCGTCTTTCATCGCGGATGGCTTGATTGGGCATACCAAGTCGCTCCCGCGGCGCAGCGATTTTGGGTTCATCTCTAAGCTGAATTCGCCTCGCGCGACGACGGGGCCGAGCACCTCGGGCTTGCCGTCACCCATGGGTAATCTGGGCGAAACTTCCACTTTGATTTGGTGGCTGCCAAGCTTCAATAAGCCCTTCGAGTACGCACGGGCCAACACCTCGCGAAACGCCGCGGTGCCGGGCAAATTGGCCTGCTCGGCGAGGAACTGTCCGCGCCACGTCGTGAATTTTGTCCAGTCACTGATGGTCCCCCAGCGTGTGACCTCGGGCTCAATCACTTTGTCGTCCACACTGAAACGCCAGGCATACCGTGCGCCGTTGCCGATTACGTTGGCGCTAATTGAGGCGTCAACCAAAGGGCGGAGTGCGCGCACGCCCGACTCTTTCATGTACACGCGAAAATAAATC
>DAINAJ010000108.1:6094-8152 GCA_036733505.1 Casimicrobium sp. | reverse complement strand
TCTCTGCGCGAAGCTCTGCCGCGCTCTTATCTTGTGCCGTTGCGCTGAGGCTTAGCGCAGCTAGAACCGCCAAGCATGCGCCTTTCCACTCGTTGCTCATTCTGTGCCCTACTGGTGTGTTGAGTCAGAGAGCAGTCTATTGAGGCATGTTGGACTTGATAATTGAACAGCGGTATTAAGACTTTCGACTTAGTTGTCGCCGCGTAGCGAAGCACTTGCCGCCTCGCAGAGGGTTTGACCCGATACAGGCTTCGTTAACACGATGCTTTGCGCTATCGACGGCGGCGCAGTGTCCCCTGTGAGCATGATGGTCGGGATCGGTCGCGTACTGAATTGCCGAATATGCTGGATCGCCGTGAGGCCTGACCCATCAGGTAATCGGTGATCGGCGATCACGAGATGCGGCAGATCGCGCTCATGAATCTGCCCGAGAGTAAGCACCGCGTCGAGATTGGCAAAGCGGCGCACGTTGGCACCAAAGCCTTCAATGCAGGCGATGATTGCCATCGAAGCGAGCTGATCATCCTCGATGAGCCAAACCATGCGTATGGTTTCCGGCCAGCGTACAGCAGGCGGGGTCGCTACATCAAAAGTCGACGCGTCTGCGGGTTTGATAGCGCGATGCAGCGTTAAACGAAAGCATGTCCCCTTACCCACACGAGAGCGCAGCTCTAAAGAAATCCCGGCGCGCTCACAGAGCCGTTTGACGATCGCCAAACCCAGTCCAACACCCCTAGCGCGATCTCGCTCCGGGTTGTTGATTTGGAAGAACGGTTCGAATATTTGCGCTTGCTCGTTGACGGGAATGCCGACCCCGCTATCCCAAACTTCGACTAGCAGGCGATCGCCTCGTTGTCGAACGGCTAATAGCGCGCCGCCGTTCTGCGTGAAAGACAGCGCATTGGCTAATAGGTTGTTCAAGATGCGCGTAAGCGCTAAGTGATCCACCGATGCCCACACATCGGGGCAATGCAAGCCGAGCTTCAGGCCCCCGCGCTCGAACTGTGAATACCATTGATCATCCAATTCGCTCAGCACTGCGACCAGCGACACTGTGCTGGGTGGGGCCGTGCTCCCGTCCTCGCTATCGAGTGCGGCAAAGTCCAGCACTTGATCGACCAAACCCGCCAGCGCAGTCAATGCGGTGGTGATGCGACTTTTGGTTTGGAACAACGCTGGCGACGCTGTTGGGTCGCCCACGCCCAGTTGCTCAGCAAACAAGATGACGGCTTGCAGCGGTTGCCGTAGATCATGGCTGGCCGCAGCCAAAAATCGCGACTTTGCCGCGTTGGCTTTTTGTAGCGCCGCATTGAGTTCGGCGTAGCGCTGGCCGTCGGCCTCCGCACGTGCTTGCGCTTGCTGCGCGTCTCGCAATGATTGATCAAACTGCACCGTGACCTGCTTGGCGCGGGCGCTGCGCCCAACCATCGCTTCATAGCATTGTTGTGCCGACTTAGTGCATAGCAATGCATCTTGGTAATTACCCATCGCCTCCGCCGCCCGCGCGGCGCATTGCCACACCCGCATACGGTCGTACGGGTAGTGTTGCTCCGGCCCCGCGTTTTCTGGTGGAGGCAGTTGCGCGCACTGCTGGCGAGCTTTTGCAACATCGCCCTCGCGAAGCGCAAGCTCGGCGAGTAGAACTAACTCTTCGGGCTGCGCGTCCATCGCATTGATCGCATGCGCGTCGATCAGCTCGTGCGCCTTCTTGAGGTCTTCATTTTGTAGTGCGCAGAGCGCTAAATAGACCGCGTACTTACGGCGCTTGTTGAGCGGCACAACTGACCAACGTGCTGTTAACGCGTTAGATAGCTCGGTGGCCTCTGCCCACTGATTTCGTGCCAGTTCGACCATAAGTCTGTTGACCGTCGCGGCGGACCACACCAGCCAATTTTCGGATTCTGCCGCTAATGTTTGCGCTTTTCTCAGCGGCTCGACTGCATCGTCAAAGCTGTGCAAGTCGTACAGCGCGCCCCCGAGATTGGCCTCGGTGTTGGCGATCATCATTGCGATGCCGCCCTCACGCGCGCAAGCTACGGCCTGATAGAAATGCGCTAA
>DAINAJ010000108.1:4926-5994 GCA_036733505.1 Casimicrobium sp. | reverse complement strand
CCCAGCTCGCACACGCAACACCAGCGAGATCGCGGCCTGCCGGCTTGAGCTAACCCCATTCATGTCGTCGACTGCTGCACACGAGTGATCGCCAGCCGCTTGCAAGCCAACAGACCACAGGTGGATCAATTGCTTGTCGTTGGCCACCGCAGTATGTGCGTCTATGTTCATCTAGCCATTTTTCACGAAGACCGGCGATTTTGCTAAATTCTGGCCATGAATACCTCGCACGTGCGTTTCCTCATTGCGGATGATCACGCGATGATCCGGCTTGCCGTCAAGCAAACCCTTGCTCAGTTGCCGGGCCATCCTGACGTGCTGGAAGCGGCCAATGCCGCCGAAACAGAACAGCACCTTGAGCGCGCGAACGTGACGCAACAGCCAATCACGCTCGCGATTCTCGATATCAAAATGCCGGGTGCACTCAATGCTGCGTGGTTTGCGGCGCTCGCGATGAGGCACCCGAGCACGCGCTTTGCATTGTTCTCTGGGATCGATGATGCGGCGATTCAGCGGGAATATTTGAACGCAGGCATGCACGCCTTCATACCCAAGTCGCTGTCGACAGAAAAGATGATCGCGGCCATCGAGCTCATTCTCGGTGGAGGCCAGTACTCCCCCGCCAGCACAAGCCAACAGAGGCCACCCGGCGCGCTCACCTCTCGCCAGTTAGACGTGTTGCGGGCGCTCGGCGACGGTGCGTCGAATAAGCGCATCGCGCGCGAGCTTGGTGTCTCGGAGAGCACCGTCAAAGTCCATTTGCTCGCTATTTTTAGAGTGCTGGGCGTGAGCAACCGAACCGAAGCCGCGCTTGCCGCGCGTGCTTACGGAGCGGCCGTCCCTGATAGAGCAGCAGATTAGCGCTGCGGGCGTTGTGCCGCGTGATGTTTTTGCGTGTTAATGCCAAAGGCGATCACACTGCGATCATGGCTCTTGCTGAGACAGACAAAACTTGACGCCTTCGCCATCCCATCCGCGCGAGACGAAGTCGTTGTAAATCGCGGTGCTGATCGTGAAGCGGTGATTCGGGTCATCGGGGAAGCGCGCGTTGCCGCGGAACAGTCGATA
>DAINAJ010000108.1:2883-4826 GCA_036733505.1 Casimicrobium sp. | reverse complement strand
TGCGTGACGTTGGGCTGATGCTGCCTCCAGCGCCGGCCGTCGCAGTCACGTTAAACGTTGGGGAAACGCCGAAGTACGCCACGATATGGCAATCGGCGAATACAGCGGCGGTCGTTATCGTGAGCGCAGTTGTCTGTGGCGTGGGGCCACCGTTAAACGACACCCCGCAACCCATTACGGCGTCAACATAAAAACCATAGTTGGGCGTGACGACGAAACTGGTTGTCAATCCTTCTTCCACCGTGGCACTGGTGGGACTCACGGAGCCGCCGCCCGGTGCGCCGCCGACGGACGTGCTGACATTGTGAAAGGTGGCAATGGGGATCACAATGAAGGTGGCCGTCACCGTGCAGTTGGTAGTGATCGGCCCCGTCGTGTAGGTGTTTCCGGACAAGCCAGCGCCACCAGGACAGCCGTTGATGCTGCCGAGCTTGTGTCCCAACTGTGGCGTGAGCGTGAACACTTTGCTGTCGCCGTACAAAACGGTTTGCACGGTGCTTGGGCTGATGCTGCCGTTGCCAATTGCGGTGGGCGTTACCAGAAACGACGCACGCACGAAGGTCGCGGTGACGGTGCAGTTGGCGTGCACGGAACCGATGGTGAGGCGAGTTCCCGAGCGTGAGGCGACGCAACCTGAAGAGTTCGTCGTGAACGTATTCAACAAATAGCCGACATTCGGCGTCGCGTTGAAGGTAACCGAATCACCCTCCAGCACTTGCTGTGACGTGTTCGGACCGACGGTGCCACCGGGGCCAGCCGACACTGAAACGGTGAAAAACACGGCGACCTGCGCATGTGCCGCGGATTGAGCGAACGCGACGAAGGCCCACACGAGAAGCGCGCGAAGGAATCGCCACGGCAAAAGCGTAGGTTGCGTTGATTTTTTCGCTGTCGCAGCGATGTCGCGCGCGCTGAGCGGGTGAGTAGTCATGACCAATCTCCGATTGCGGGATTGCGGTTGCAATTCCAAGTTCGAGGCGAAAAGTGCCCCGGTTACAGGGAAGAACGAGCGAAATCGGATGAATCGGACATCACCACTATCCGAGTGATACAACTTTTTGCGGCAAACGACTGCCAGGCGGTCGTTAAATAGTGGTTTTTCGCTATGTCAACAACTGCATTTTTGGGCCGCTAACGACCGTCTGCTGGTCGCTAAATCGAAAAAGCTGTTGATAACGAATTTGCGCTCGCTACCAGAGCCACGCTGCGCCGCGCACGCCGCTGGAATCGCCGTGAATGTTTTGCGCGATGCGAGTTTCGACGAATTCGCTGAACACGTACTTGGGGAGGAGTTTGGGAACGTTGGCGTAAAGCCGCGCGATGTTCGACACGCCGCCGCCGAGCACGATGACGTCTGGGTCGAGGATGTTGATTGCCGTTGCGAGTGCGCGCGCGAGGCGGTCTTCGACGCGTTGTATGTACGCCGCGGCCACGGCGTCGCCCGCGTCGGCGCGTTTGACAATTTCAATCGTTGCTGTGGTGCCGTCACCGAAGTTCGCGGCGATGCCAGGGCCGGAGAGCCAGGTTTCGATGCAGCCGCGCTTCCCGCAGTAGCACGGGCGGCCGGGACGCTCGTCGTCTTCCGGCCATGGCAAGGGATTGTGGCCCCACTCTCCCGCGATCGCATGCAGCCCGTTGAGACTTTGCCCGTTGATGATCACACCCGCGCCGACGCCGGTGCCGAGGATCACGCCGAAAATCGTGTGTGCTCCCTTGCCCGCGCCGTCCACGGCCTCAGACAGCGCGAAACAATTGGCGTCGTTGGCGATGCGTACTTCGCGTTGCAGGAGCGCTTCGAGTTCTTGCTTCACCGGTTGGCCGTTGAGGACCACGGTGTTCGAGCCACGCAGCAATCCTGTCTTCGGCGAGAGTGAGCCAGGTGTGCCGATGCCGACCGTCGCGCGATCAGCGAGGGCGCTTTCGCAGCGATCCACCAAGCCGTA
>DAINAJ010000108.1:0-2783 GCA_036733505.1 Casimicrobium sp. | reverse complement strand
ATCGTTGCCCTGACGCATGCCCTGCGTTGGGTCGTGCGCTTCCCAAAACTCCTTCAAGAGTCGCGCGTAGGTAATCGCCGCCGGGTCGTACACGACGAGCACCATCTCCGTGTGGCCGGTTTGTCCGCTACATGTTTCTTGGTAAGTCGGGTTCGGCGTGAATCCGCCAGCGTAGCCCACTGCCGTCGAATACACGCCGGGAAGCTCCCAAAACGCGCGCTCGGCACCCCAAAAGCATCCCATTGCAAATTGCGCGGTTTGCAAACCCTCAGGAAACGGCGCTTTGATCGGATGTCCGTTCACAAAGTGCTCGTCCGGCACCGGCATGCTCATCGTTCGACCCGGTAGCGCTGAGGCCGCATTCACCATCGAACTGGATTTTCCGAAAAGTCCCATAACGCTGCTCCAAAATGTCATCAATCTGATTGCCATGCCAGTTAGTATGCGGTGGCGATGCGAGCTTACAATCTTCGCACGAAAAATAATCAATCAAAGAGACGAGGAGCACGGATGGACAAGCGCGCCGCAACGATCGCGGGCCTCTCCGCAGCAGTGATCAGTTTGTTGCTGGGGATGGGGGCACTACAGTTTTTGCACGACAACGCGATGGGCTTGCCGCGATTGTTAGCCACCATCGTGCTCGGACGCAACGCGCTCGACGGCGAATTGACCTCTGTGACCACTGCGCTGACGGTTGGTACTGCCGTGCATTTGGTGCTTGGTCTGGCGTTCGCGTACGTTATTTCCTTCACATTCCACCGTTGGGGTTTTTGGGTGGGCTTGATTGGCGGTGCGCTTTTTGGTCTCGCGCTCTACGCAATCAACACGTACTCAATGAGCCGTTTCTTCCCGGAATTTTTCTACTATCGCAGCTGGTTCATGGTTGCCTTGCATGTCGTGTTCGGCGCACTCTGCGGCGGAATTTATGAATCACTTGAGCGTGATCGCCGCTCGATTTACCGCCGCTAATCGGTCCGACAAGGAGGACTTTTCATGAACAAAATTCAACTCATCATCGGGCTCGTGGTCGCCGCGTTCTCGCTGCTCTCGTACTTCGGATCGTCGTCGATAAACCCGATCACAGGCGAGAAGCAACACGTCGGCGGCATGTCGCCAAAAGAAGAAGTGGCGATGGGATTGCAGTCCGCGCCACAGATGGCCGCACAGATGGGTGGGCTCACGCAAGACGCGCGCGCGCGTCAGCTTGTCGCGGCCGTCGGCGCAAAAGTGGTGGCGGGGTCGGTCGCTGCAAAATCGGGCTATCCGTTCAAGTTTCACACATTGGCTGACCCGCGCACGGTGAATGCATTCGCGTTACCCGGTGGGCAAATTTTCATCACGATGTCGCTGCTTTCGCGCCTCGAAACCGAAGGCCAACTCGCCGCCGTGTTGGCGCACGAAGTTGGGCACGTCATCGCACGCCACAGCGCGGAGCACATCGCCAAGGATCAACTCACCCAGGGTCTCACCGGCGCATTTGCGATGGGCGCGGGCTCCATGAGCGCCGCACAAATCGGGCAGATGGTGGGTCAAATGACGATGCTGAAGTACGGACGCGACGACGAATTAGAGGCCGATTCGCTCGGGCTACGGTTGATGGCCGAAGCCGGCTACGATCCACGCGGAATGATTCGCGTGATGCAAATTTTGGAAAAAGCCAGCGGCGGCGCGCGCACTCCCGAATACGGCAGTTCGCACCCAAGTCCCCCACGTCGGATCGAAGAGATCAACGCGAAGCTCGCCAAGGCATTTCCGAACGGTATTCCCGCAGGCTTGAAACCTTGATCGTGATGAGCGGCTAACTGCGAGCGTTTGATGCATTTTCTGAGTAATTTTCCGCTCGCGTCGTTCAATACATTTGGTGTCAAGGCGGTCGCTAAAGAATTTGCCACCGTATCAAGCGAGCATGCGTTGCTGCAATGGTGTGCCATTCGCAATCGAGACGTGCAGCCGCTGTTGATTGGCGGTGGAAGCAATCTACTCTTCACCCGAGACGTCATCGACGCGCCCGTTCTGCAGATCGCGCCGCGCGGTGCGCGCGTGGTGTTTGATGAAGGCGATACGGTGCTCGTGGAGGCGATGGCTGGCGAGCCGTGGCATGCGTTTGTGCTGTGGACACTCGCACAGGGATTGAGCGGCCTCGAAAATCTTTCGCTCATCCCTGGTTTTGTGGGCGGTGCACCGGTACAAAATATCGGTGCGTACGGCGTTGAAATTTCAGAGTCATGCGACAGCGTTTCAACCGTCGATTTACGCACCTGCGAGTCGCGTGAATTTAGTAATACCGAATGTGCGTTTGGCTACCGCGATAGTGTGTTCAAACACGCCGTGGGTGCCGCGCGTGATCGCTACGCCATCATGCGCGTGCGCTTTCGCTTGTCGCGTAAATTCACGCCGCGACTTGACTACGGCGACATCAAAGCGCAGCTAGAACGCGATGGCGTCACCAAGCCCAATGCGAGCGACGTTTCGCGCGCTGTCATCCGCATTCGTCAAAGCAAACTTCCCGACCCTGCTGTCATCGGCAACGCCGGGAGCTTCTTCAAAAACCCCGTGGTGGACGCAAGCCTCGCCAACGAGCTCAAGGCGCGCTTTCCCGCGATGCCGCAATACGCCGGCAAGAGCGGGGTGAAGCTCGCTGCAGGCTGGCTCATTGAGCAAACGGGCTGGAAAGGTCGCCGACTCCATCCGTTCAGCGAAGCAGGCGTTCACGCAAAACACGCATTAGTGCTGGTGAACCACGGTGCCGCTACCGGCGCCGAGATATGGGAACTCGCCGAGGC
>DAINAJ010000107.1:0-11040 GCA_036733505.1 Casimicrobium sp. | reverse complement strand
TCGCAATTTTGTTCACCGTGAGCACGCTGCGGCCTGAGTGGCTCGCCCGCACCGTTACGACGGTTTCGCCAGCGATACCGACTACAGCGACTGCGTCCACGGCCGCGACCGTGGTCCCTGCATCCGTGAATGCGTCCTCAGCACGCCTTACTGGCACGCACGCCAACAGCTTCAGCGATGCCGCCAAGCGAGCGCTGCCCTCGGTTGTGAAGATCGCCACGAGCGCCCAGCGCAGAGTGCGCAACCCTTTGACCGAAGACCCAACGTTTCAACGCTTTTTTGGGCGCGGACGCGAAGATAACGCGCAACAGTTGCTCGGAGAAGGCTCGGGCGTGATTGTTCGTGCGGACGGCTACATCCTGACCAATAATCATGTGGTCGAGGGTGCCCAGCAAATTCAAGTGGAGCTCACCGACAAGCGCGTACTGCCAGCGCGCTTGATTGGTACCGATCCCGATACCGATCTCGCAGTAATAAAAATCGAAGGCGGGGAATTTCCAGCGGTCGCATTTGGCGATTCACAAGCGCTGCAAGTGGCCGATGTGGTGCTCGCGATTGGCAACCCATTTGGAGTGTTCGGCAATACGGTCACCATGGGTATCGTGAGCGCGCTGGGACGAACGCAGGTGTCGGATGCCAATCCATTTGAATCGTTTATCCAGACCGATGCGGCGATTAACCAGGGGAATTCCGGCGGCGCGCTGGTGAACGCCACGGGCGAGTTGATCGGCATTAACAGCAGCATCTTCACTCGCACGGGCGATTTTTCGGGTATTGGTTTCGCGATTCCGAGCGCACTGGCGCGACCGATCATGGAGCAACTGATCGCTACCGGCGAAGTCAAACGCGGCTACCTTGGCGTGAACCTCGGAGCCGTGACGCCCGAAATTGCTAAGGCGTTGGCGCTGAAAGATTTGCGTGGCGCATTCGTGGCGGCTGTTCTCGACGGCGCACCGGGTAGCCGCGCAGGCCTACGCGTGAACGACGTTATCGTGGAGATCAACGGACGCGCTACGCCGGATCGCACTGATGCCGTGAATCTCATCGCGATGACCGCGCCCGATCAAACCATTCCGCTGAAAGTGTTGCGCGAAGGGCAGCCAGTTGAATTGCGTGTGACGCTGGGAAAACGCCCGCCAACGAAACGGCAGTAACTGTGTTGACTTGGAGCGGCTGCCCGCTTCGCAGCGCCGTAGCCTTGTAGCTTCACAGGGCAGGCAGTGCACGCCCTACGTTAAAGCGCTATGCCGAGGCGGCGTCTTCGCTGGCGCGAGTGCGCGGAGTGATGAAGCGGCTAATGATGATTCCAACTTCATAGAGGATCACCAGCGGCACCGCTAAAAACAACTGAGACAACACGTCGGGCGGTGTCACAACAGCGGCGATCACGAACGCGGCGACGATGAAGTAACCGCGAAATTCGGCGAGCTGATTTACTGTCACGATGCCAGCGCGCGTAAGTACCGCCAGCACGACGGGTGTCTCAAACGTAATGCCAAACGCGATGAACATCGTAAGCGCGAAGCTCCAATATTTGTCGATGTCCGGCGTCATGTTGACACCAGCTGGCGTGAAGCCCACAAACGTGCCGAATATCGATGGAAACACCACGAAATAAGCGAACGCCATGCCCACAAAAAACAGCAGAGTGGAGGAGACAATGATCGGCAGCGCCATCTTCTTTTCGTGCGTGTAGAGCCCAGGGGCAACGAACGCCCACATCTGGTAGAGCACCACCGGTAGAGAAATGAGGAAGCCCGCCATCAGCGTAACTTTGAGCGGGATAAAGAAGGTGCCCGTTACGTCGGTGGCGATCATCGAAGTGCCAACCGGCAAGACTTTAAGCATTGGTGCAGCGACCCACGCGTAGAGCTCCTTCATGCCCGGCCAGATGCTCAACGCGATGGTCATTACCAGCACTGCTGCAACAGCCTTAACCAAACGCTCGCGCAACTCGACTAGATGCGAGACGAACGTTTCTTGTATGCCGGATTCGGGAGTGTCGGACATGTAGTCGAAAGTCTTGAGAGATTGAGCGGGCCGGCTGCGGCTTTGGCCGCGAGGGAGTGGGTTGGAACCCAACCGCGACACATGTCGCGCGAGTATTCGTGGTTGTTACGCGACCTTTTTCGTCGATGCGGGAGCCGTTGGATTGAGCGTCAAGCTCATCTGCTCTGGCGAGATGATCGGTTTGGATTCTGTGGCGTTGGTCGCGTGGTTCGCAAGGGTGGCTTGCTCGGCAATTGATTTTTCGAGCGCAGCGATTTCGTCGTTCGCAGTGAACGTTGAAACCTGCGGTTCAGCTACGGGCAATGCCGGAGATGCGATCACGTTATCCGTACCAATCACGGGCGGCGTGGTGGCGGCAGCGTTCCCAAGCGCAGCGGATTCAGCCTGCGCGAGCGACGCATTCACGCTGTTTTGCATCGTCGATGCTTCCTGCTCAACGCTACGACCCGCGTCGCTCACTGCGGTCTCAAAACTGCGCGCGGCTTCTTGCGCCTGCTGTTGCAGTTTGCGCAATTCGTCCATCTGCATTTCGCGGTCGATGTCTTGTTTAACCGTGTTCGCGTAGGTACGCGCGCGGCCGAGCAAGTGGCCGATCGTACGGGCGACTTTGGGCAGTTTTTCGGGGCCGAGCACGATCAACGCAACCACTGCGATGATCATCATCTTGCCGAAGGAAAGTTCAAACATGTTGGTCAGTGAGCAGTGAACGGTGATTAGTGAACAGCAGAACGTCGCATGCAGACAGCCATAACAAACGCGAGCGACAGTGAGCCGAATTTGTCACTGCTCACCGCTCACTGTTCACCGCTCACTGCGCCGAACGGCGCTAAACCTTGTCGCGCTTAACTTCGCCTTCAATCACATTGGGCGCAGCAGCCGGTGGTGCTTCGACGTTGCCTTTGGCGGCTTCTTCGCCGCCTTTCACGCCTTCTTTGAAATCTTTGACTGCACCGCCAAGATCCTTGCCGACGTTACGCAGCTTCTTGGTGCCGAACACCATCACCACGATCAGCAGAACGATCAACCAGTGCCAAATCGAAAACGAACCCATGTGTGTAACTCCTAAATTCTAAAAATCTGACTACTCGTCGAGCGCAATCATGCGTCCCAGCGGCTTCGGGCCACCCAGCACATGCATGTGCAAATGAAAAACATCTTGCCGTCCCACCCGACCATCGTTGATGATGGTGCGGAATCCGTCGGTTGAGCCCTGCTCTTTCGCCACCTTTGGCGCGATCAATAGCATTTTACCGAGCACCGCTTGATCGGCAGCGGTGGCTTCCGACAAACGCCCGATGTGGCCTTTCGGAATGCAGAGCAAATGCACCGGCGCCGACGGGTGAATATCCTTGAACACAAGCACATCGTCATCCTCATAAACCCTCGTCGAAGGGATTTCGCCGCGAATGATTTTGCAGAAGATGCAGTCTTTGTCGGTGCTCATGGTTGATGCGTCAAGTCGGTCGAATAGTTGCGTGGGGAAATCCCAAATCTATTTGGGGCGCGCCGCCTTTTCGTCAAGGCCGGATAAGCCCTCGCGTCGCGCCAATTCTGCGAGCACATCCGTACCGTCCAAATCATGCCGTGCCATTGCGACGAGCATGTGAAACCACACGTCCGCCGCTTCGGACACGATTTTGTCCTTCGCGTCCGGTGTGTGCTCCGCATCTTTGCACGCCATGATGAATTCGGCCGCTTCTTCGCCCACTTTTTTCAGCGCGCCATCGGGTGCTTTGGCAAAAAGCTTGGCGACGTACGAGCTAGCGGGGTCTGCGCCCTTGCGCTCCGCCATCATCGCTGCGAGTCGCGCGAAGACTTGCTGCGCGTCAATTGAGCTTCGGGGATCAGCGCTCACCGTAAATCTCCGCCTCGGTTTTCAGTGGATCGAAATCATTCACCCAGCGCTGCGCGCCGTCCTCAGCCGTCTCGAGCTTGCGAAAGAAGCAATTGCGTCGCCCAGTGTGGCACGCAATGCCACCAATCTGCTCAACCTTCAAAAGCACCACGTCACCGTCGCAATCAATGCGCACTTCACGAAGGATCTGCAAGTGGCCCGAGCTTTCGCCCTTCATCCACGCAGAAGCCCGTGAGCGCGAGTAGTAGCACGCTTTGCCCGTTGCCAACGTGCGCTCAAACGCGCCACGATCCATCCACGCGACCATGAGGATTTCGTTAGTCACAGCATCCTGCGCGATGGCCGGGATCAGGCCATTGGCGTCGAAGCGTAATTCTGTGGAAACGGCGGGGTTTACGGTGGACATGTACGCAGTTTAGCAGGCGATTTAACAGCTTAATCGCGCTAACGACAGCCAGGCGGTCGATAGCGGGCAAAAAGACTAATTGTTGACTTTATACAAAACCTAGCGCAAACGAGCGCCCGGCTGTCGCTGGCGCCAAAAAGCTGTTAACCTCGCCTACGCTTGAAAGTCTGGCTGCTTCGCCGGGTGCGCTGCCGCAAACGCGGGCAGCGCATTGCAGTTTGCATCAATCGCCGCGATCAACGGATATGGCGCCATGTCCACATTGAAGCGCCGGGCGGAAAACACCTGCGGCACGAGCACGATGTCGGCAAGCGTTGGCGTGTCGCCGAAGCAAAACTTGCCACTCGTCTTGGCTTGCGCTAGCGCCTTCTCAAACGCGTCGAGGCCGGTGCTGATCCAGTGAACGATCCACAGATCTTTCGCCGACGGCGCGACGGCCAGCTCGTTGGTTAAGTAATTCAGCACGCGCACATTGCATAGCGGATGCACATCACACGCCAGTGCAAGCGAGAGCGAACGCACATGAGCACGCGCGAGCGCGTCCGCGGGCAAGATGCGCGCCGTGGTCGGATGCGCCTCTTCCAAGTATTCGATGATCGCGAGCGATTGCGTGAGCACCGCGCCGTCGTCAGTCGTCAGCGCCGGCACCAACCCCGCCGGGTTCAATGCCAAGAACTCTGGTGCACGATGCTCTCGCTTAACCAGATGCACTGCGATGGGGTCGTAGGCAATGCGCTTGAGGTTCAACGCGATGCGAACGCGATACGCGGCGGAGGAGCGGAAGTAGTTGTAGAGCTTCATATTTCAGATTCACTGCGAGCGCTATGCGCCCTTGAGTGCAATTATCCACGTCGCCCCTCTTTTGAGACATCGATCACACAAATCGCGACGAATCTTCGTTGCGCATCGGTGAGCGTCGCCTCTAGCGCTGCTGCCAGTTCTTTGGCAGTCTTTGGTTTTCGCCCAGTCATGGGTGACGCCAGTTTCTGCGTCGATCCAAACCAAAAGACCAAATACACACCGTACCCGCACGCTCGTGGATCGATTGTGTACCTCTCTGCCAACTGCTCGCGAATCGCACGCCAAATGTCCGGGTGCATTTGATTTTTTACTTCAATCGGAACAGCTATGGACGTGCCAAACGAGCAAACGAGGTCTGAGCGTTTTCGATCCGCGTGTCTTGCTTCTGGTACACACGCCACGTTCTTGTTTTCTAGACGCGTGCGAAGAATAAGCGCTATCGAATCTCGGTTCGCCTCTTCAACTTTTGGTTGCGTCGGCTTGTGGTTTTCGTCGGTATTCCAGTACTGTTTGTAGCTATCTAAGTCACTACGTTCAATCTCGTTAGCAATTTGTCGCAACTGATCGATGACGATTGCGTGCAGGTCGGCAGCATTCGCGGGGCGACCGTCATCGAGCGTGGAAACGACATCGCGTACTTCTGGGAACTTATAGTTTGCATCGCGTTGCACGACTCTCTGCGCCGCACTAGCTCGACTCAATCTTTTCATCCACGGCACCAAACTCGCAACCGTTTGCAATCGTGTCAGCTCCGATTCGGCCTCTTCCGACGGCCGCGCTGCGAGGTCGTGAATCCAAGACGTAATTTGATCGCCTCGCTGCATGTCAGCTGTCACTGAGTGCACGCCGTCGGGGCGATCAGGGCGCGCGTACGGGGCAAATGCTTCCACCAACATTCCAATAGCCGATGCTGGCATCGGTGTAACCGCCGTTCTCTGCATTACGTCGTCGCGACGCTCCAGAAAGGCGCCGAGATGTCCGATGCGAATCTCGTTACCGGTAACCCATTCACGCGTTCGCTTTTCATACTTTTTGGGAGCGAGGTGAAGCCCAACCGCCAACCAGTAAGTGCGCTGCCCGACATCGAGTGTCTTGAGCGCGAGTTTCGCCGTAACAAGGTCAAGTGCTTCACTTGCGCTGAAGCTAAACGCAAAACCTTTGATGAATCTAGCAAGGTCGTACAACTGGTGCAGCGTAGCCCGTCGCGGAAAACCTTTCAGCACGGGCGGCAGCGCCAACCGCGCGACCGCAGCAAACCTTGTGTCCTCCGTCAGTTCGTGCGCCCCAGTCAACGTACTTTTCCCTGCCTTCAATGCGGCAAGCGAATACTGGACGAAAGTATCTGCTACTAACTGCGGGCGAGCCAACGCCAATTGCACTCGAAACGCCGCATCCCTATCGACTGGCGTCGCGTACGAGGCCATAAGTGCCGCACGAAGCGTCGATTCAGGCAACTCCGCTACCTCCAGCGTTTTTGAGCTGAGCGAGGCGTCTAATCCGACAATCAAGGCTCGCGCCAGCAACCATTCTTTGTCGTTCAAATACGATTTAAGTATTTGATCTGCTTCGGGCAAATCACGCCTCGTCGGGGTCGCGCAGAGCGCAGCAAGCGCTTGGCTAACCAGCGTTTCATCTCCCCCAAGAAAGTCACGCAACCGTTCAACCGGAGTATCGCCACGCGCCTCGTACTGCAAACCCGCGTGAGCTAGGGCCAAGTAGTAGAGCCCCTGAATGTTGATCTCGCCGGGTGATTTTTGACTCAGCGCCTGCCGATATTGTTCGATCCGATCTTGCTTTTCTATACGCTCTTCGGCGTGTCGCGCAGCCTGCTCCATGCGCCAATCGTCCATGGGGCATTGACAAAACCGCTCAAATGGCAGTGCGAATTTTGGGCGCGCAGCTACCCAATGCTCGAGTTTTTCGAATGACAGATCCGGGTTGAGCATGGGCTCGTACAGTGGAGCTACCGCAAATTCAAAAAGATCCTCGGCAATAGCGTCACTTTCTTCGTTCTCTGCCAATTCAAGTAGAAGCGCGGAGCGACACGCGGGCCACTTCGGGTCGTGCAGACGCCGCAATGCAACCCATAGTCGGTCTTGACGATCCAAACGCTTAATCGCAACGCGAAGTAGCCGCACTAGGCGCGCGGGTCGGGCGATCAACCACGCATGCAGTCGTTGCAGCGATTCCGGATTAATATGATCGTAGTCGTATTCGCCTAAAGTCACTCCAAGCCACTGATATAGCTGTTCATCATCGGTGTCGTCGCCAAGCACTTCCACGCCACGGACTAAGCTTTCGCTGGCGAGCCGCCAATACGTTTCGTTTCCCGTTCCGTCAGCGAGTTTAGGGCGTACTGCGAGAGCATCAAGAAGTGTTGGCAGATTGACGTCTGTCGTTTCTTTGAGAAAAACTTCGGCCCAAAAATACCAATACCGTCCACCATACATTCTTGCTTTTTGGTCGCGCAAAAGACGTAATGCGCCCGTTACTGACAGTCGCCGCGGATAGAGCTCACTGAGCAAAATGCCAAGCAAATCGTCGTCGTCGTCGACAACGTGGCCGCGAGCAACTTCGTCTAATATCTCAACAGCCACGTCGTCTGAGTCGGCATACGTTTTTAAGTACGTTCGAAGCGCGTACCTTCGCATTCCAGACCATCGCGAAGCGTCGCGCACTACGTCAATAAACACAGGGCCGATCTCGTCTAATTTAGGGGCGCGCGAGAGCGCGGTCACCACTAGATCCGCCAAGGCTTGATCGGCATCGTCACGGCCTGATTCTCGAAGAATATTTGTGAAGACATCAACCATATCCTGCGTGACCATAGCGGCGAGGGCACCCGCGTTCCAGTCCTCCGCAGCGCGCCACTGGCCGGTTGCGATGCAGCGACGCAAGCACGCCAGAAGGTAGGCCTTATCCTGCCTTGAGAACGCTTTGACGTCCCCATAGAGCAACACCCCCTGCGGATCCACTTCTGTCAATTGAGAGCGCAATGGCAACGAACAGGTCGCCAGCCATGCATTCAGTCCGCGCAAACTCGTGACTACTCCGCCGTCGGTTCCGAGCATGAGTGACGTTATTCTCGCCGGTGGTAGGCCACGGGCGATCAGTTTCGCGACGTAACGTGCTGCGAGAAATTCCGCGATGCTCCTATGTGCTGGAGCCCACTTGTTTTGTCCAATCGCGACAAACAAATTTGTTTCGATTACATCACTCACGGATAGCGCGCCTAAGCCAGTGATGTCCTTAAGAACTAGCGGTTTTCCCGCACCATCTCCGCTGTGGCCAATCACTACGGATGAACAGTCTGCGCAAAGATACACCACGCAGATTAAGCCAGCAGCGTCGAGCAGAGTCATGGAATCCGGCCATGACTTTCGCTTCGCGCTGTGATGTTCTTGGTTGAATTCCTTCGCGAGTGTTGTACAGGCCATTTCGTACGTGCGTTCACGAGAGTTCGGCCAGTTTTTGCCGTTCAAGACTGCCTTGGCAAGCATGGTTAACGACTGTGGGTTTCGCAACAGCTCGTGCACCCCAAATTGCACCGCACTCCGTACAAAGAGCGTCGCATCAGCAACGTCAAATTTTTCCCGCAATAAGAATTCAATATTTGCGTCGGTTAAGAGATTTAACCGGTAGGTCTTCAGCGCATGCCCGTCTGTGAGTAGTGCCGACAACGCGTTGCTATCGCTGCTGCCCAGCCAATCGGCCTCCCTACACGACAGCCGAAACGGCGGTACATCCAGCGCTAGCAATTGCCCTCTAATTTGGTCGAGCACTGTACGTCCATCCTGCCCCCCCGCTCGCATTTCGTCAAGTGCATCTATGAACAAGGTTCGCGTTGCACACGCCTCACGATCCGGCGGAGCAACGAGAAACTCGCGCGCGGTTAGAAAAAGTGCGTCGACAGCTTGGGCTTCCCGTCTAAAGAGAGTCGTTTTACCTAATCCCGGGTCCCCCAACAGAATGTACGCATAGTCACCGCGCGTCGCGACCAACTCAACCGGCTCGCGATTAGGCTGCTCGTTGCGTTTCGGGTCTGCTGTGACATCCGTCACCGTACGATCAATTGAAATCATCGACGAGATCAAACATCCGTCCAGTGCGAAGCGGGTTCGCTTAAGAACTCAGCGATGGACACGTCACAGCCTGATGCGTCGCCGACGATCAACCGTCGCGTGACCCGAAACGCATCGCAAAACGCAGTTAAACCTGCGACATGGCTTGATCGCCTTCCGCTCTTCACTTCAATCGCTGTGAGATGGCGGGCGTCACGCAGCACAAAATCCACTTCGTTTGGGCTCTCTCGCCAATAATGGACACCACAGCTATCGTCCACAGTATTGATGAGGTGCGCTCCGATGCACGCCTCAGTCAATCGTCCCCAAAAATCTCGATCCGCCTGAGCCTGTTGAAACGTGTAGCCTGAACCGGCGGTCATGAGTGCCGTGTTGTGGACGTTGAGCTTCGGGCTGGATCCGCGCCGTCTGACGACTTCGCCCGCGTGTTTACTAAGGCCGGACACCAGTCCCGATTGCTCTAACAACACTAGATAGTGTGCGAGTGTGGTTGTGTTCCCCGCATCCTGCAATTGACCCAGCATTTTTGTGAAGGAGAGTATTTGCCCCGAGTAGGCAGCCGACAACCCGAACAATTCCTTCAACAGAGCTGGCTTTTCTACGCGATGAAGGGCAAGCACATCGCGCTCGATACTGGGTTGGATAAGGGCGGCAAGAACATAGGATCGCCAACGCGCCTCTTCGTGTCGCAATGGCAGGGCACCCGGATATCCACCGAAAAAAATATGTTCTTCGACAGTTAGATCGAACGCCGCTTGGGTTTCCGCCAGCCCCCAATGTTTTACGTTCAGTAGCTCGTATCTTCCTGCAAGACTTTCTGTCAACCCTTTTTGCACTAGCAGCGGCGACGAACCCAGCAGTACAACGTGCATGCAAAGCTGTGCGGCCCGATCCGCATCCCAAAGCCCCTTTACCTGCTCAGACCAGTTTGGGATTTTCTGAATCTCATCGAACACAAGCACATACGGAGATCCGTCATGATCCACTCGCCCCGACCAATTTCGAGCACGGATACGTGCCTCGCCCCAGCGTTCAGCCAACCAATTGGCATCACGCGCCTTCGAGCGATCAATGATTCCAATTTCTACTGCAGCAGTGCCTAGCTCGTTCGTGCTTTCGAATTGGTCAACTGCCTCAAACATCCACGCGAGCTTGCTCGTTCGCCCTTTAGCCTCAAGCCGGTCGAGCATGTCGCGAATCAACCGCGTTTTGCCTACCTGACGAGGCCCAGCAACGATTTGTACCGCCCGTACAGCGGACTCACTGACGCGAGCGAGAAGAACAGGGAGATGGGGACGAGAGTACATTGATATGATTGAGTAAATTTACTCAATCATATCAAAATCAGCTAAGGCACTACGAAAACGCCTGAATCCCCGTCTGCGCACGGCCCAGAATCAGCGCGTGAATATCGTGAGTCCCTTCGTAGGTATTCACCACTTCAAGGTTCACCAAATGGCGTGCAACGCCGAACTCGTCGCTGATGCCGTTGCCGCCCATCATGTCGCGTGCGAGTCGCGCTATGTCTAGCGATTTGCCGCAACTATTGCGCTTCATGATGCTCGTGATTTCCACCGACGCCGTGCCCTCGTCTTTCATGCGGCCCAGACGCAGACAGCCTTGTAAGCCCATGGTGATCTCAGTTTGCATGTCGGCGAGTTTTTTCTGGATCAACTGATTGGCCGCGAGTGGACGACCAAATTGTTTGCGGTCCATCACGTATTGCCGCGCGCGGAACCAGCAATCTTCGGCCGCGCCGAGCGCGCCCCAAGCGATGCCGTATCGCGCGCTGTTCAAGCACGTAAATGGGCCTTTAAGGCCTTCCACATTTGGCAATTCGTTTTCGGCGGGCACGAACACTTCGTCCATTACGATTTCACCGGTCG
>DAINAJ010000106.1:5847-11420 GCA_036733505.1 Casimicrobium sp. | reverse complement strand
GTCGCTGCCGCTTCCGCGCGACGCAACGATGCTTTGCGCTCGTGCTCTTTCAGGAAGCGCTTGCGCAGACGAATCGTCTTTGGTGTGACTTCGACCATTTCGTCGTCTTCGATGAATTCCACCGCGTACTCAAGTGTTAGCTTGATCGGCGGCGTGAGGATCATGTTGTCGTCTTTGCCGGAGGAGCGCACGTTGGTGAGCTTCTTCTCTTTGATCGGGTTCACCACGAGATCGTTGTCGCGGCTGTGAATGCCGACCAACATGCCTTCGTAAATGATGTCGCCCGGCTCAACAAACAAACGACCACGATCTTGCAGGAAGAACAGCGCGTAGCCCACGCCCACGCCGTCGTCTTGGCTAATCAACACGCCGTTGCGACGACCGGGGATTGACCCGCGATGCGGGCCGTAGCCGTCAAACACGTGGCTCATCAAGCCCGTGCCGCGAGTCAAGTTCATGAATTCGTTTTGGAAGCCGATCAAGCCGCGCGCAGGGCAGCTGTATTCGAGACGCGCACGACCACGACCGTCGTTTTCCATGTTCAGGAGTTCGGCGCGGCGCTCACCCAGCGCTTGCATCACGCCGCCTTGATGGCCTTCTTCGACGTCGACCGTGAGCGCTTCCATGGGCTCATGCTGCACGCCGTCGACCATTTTGTAGAGCACCTGTGGTTTGCCCACGGCCAGTTCGTAGCCTTCACGACGCATGTTTTCCACGAGGATGGTGAGGTGCAATTCACCACGACCGGACACGCGGAAGATGTCTGCGTCTTCGGTGTCTTCGACTTTGAGCGCGACGTTAGCGAGCAGTTCTTTTTGCAGACGTTCGCGGATTTGGCGCGACGTTACAAATTTGCCTTCACGGCCAGCTTGCGGCGACGTGTTGACGCAGAAGCTCATGGTCAGCGTCGGCTCGTCCACCGCGATTGGCGGCAAGCCCTCCGCGCCTTCTTTGTCACACAGGGTGTAGCCGATGCCGATTTCTTGAATGCCGGTCACCGCAACGATGTCGCCAGCGGTTGCAAATTCGGCTTCAACGCGCGAGAGACCTTTGAACGTCAAAACGGAGTTGATCTTGGCCATGCCGCGATCTTCGGTGCCATAGCGCATCGCGACCTGTTGGCCCGCTTTAACGGTGCCGCGCACGACGCGACCGACGCCGATACGGCCGACGTAGCTGTTGTAATCGAGCGCGGAAATTTGCAGTTGCAGCGGCGCGTCGTTGTCGAGCGTCGGCGCAGGAATTTTCGAGAGCACGGTGTCAAACAACGGCTCCATCGTGCCGCCGTGTTCGCCGTCAACGAGCGTTGCCCAACCATTAAGACCGCTGGCGTAAACCACCGGAAAGTCCAACTGCTCTTCGGTCGCGCCGAGTTTGTCGAACAGCTCAAACGTTTGGTTCACAACCCAATCGGTACGCGCACCTGGGCGGTCCACCTTGTTCACCACCACGATGATCTTCATGCCGAGCGCGAGCGCTTTTTTGGTCACGAAACGCGTTTGTGGCATTGGCCCTTCAACCGCATCAACGAGAAGCAGCGCGCCGTCCACCATCGACAGTACGCGCTCGACCTCGCCGCCGAAGTCGGCGTGGCCTGGTGTATCGACGATGTTGATTCGCGTGCCCTTGTAAGCCACAGCGCAATTCTTTGCCAGAATCGTGATGCCACGTTCGCGTTCGATATCGTTCGAGTCCATCACGCGCTCGCCCACTTGTTCGTGCGCGGCGAAGGTGCCCGACTGTTTGAGCAGGCAGTCAACCAGCGTGGTTTTGCCGTGGTCAACGTGAGCAATGATGGCGATATTGCGAAGACCGGAGTTCGCGCTGGATGTCATGAGAGAGCCTTGAAACGCCTTGCTCGGAACGCGCCGAAAACGGCGCCGCTTCCAGATGTGAGGAAGGCAGGTGAAGAAAACCCTCGATTTTACTGCGATGCAGCAAGAAGCGATAGAGCTTTCTGCCTATCGCTTCCGGCTTTTGACGAACTAGCCGCGCGGATCCATCCCCGGTGTGGCGGTGATTTTGTGAATCGTCAGATCGGCCCCGTTAAATTCTTCTTCGGCGTCGAGACGCAAGCCGACGAAGTTTTTCAGCGCGCCGTACACAATCGCCGAGCCAAACACGGCGATCACGATGCCCATGAGCGTGCCGACCACCTGCGAACCCAGCGCAACGCCGCCCAAGCCGCCAAGCGTCTTGCTGCCGAAGATGCCCGCCGCAATACCGCCCCAAGCGCCGCAGAGACCGTGCAGCGGCCACACGCCGAGCACGTCGTCGATCTTCCAGCGGTTTTGGGTGAGCGTAAACATGTAGACAAAAATCCCGCCTGCGATGCCGCCGACCGTCAACGCACCGATTGGGTGCATCACGTCGGACCCGGCGCACACAGCGACCAAGCCCGCCAGCGGGCCGTTGTAAACGAAGCCCGGATCGTTCTTACCGACGAAAAGCGCCACCAACGTCCCGCCTACCATCGCCATCAGCGAATTGACCGCAACCAGGCCACTGATTTTGTCGATGGTTTGCGCGCTCATCACATTAAAGCCGAACCAGCCCACCGCGAGAATCCACGCGCCCAGCGCCAGAAACGGAATCGACGACGGCGGATGCGCCGCAATCTGACCTTGTTTGCCGTAACGCCCTGCGCGCGGCCCTAAGAGGAGCACCGCGATCAAGCCAATCCAACCGCCGACGGCGTGTACGACGACCGAGCCGGCGAAGTCATGAAACTCTTCGCCGAACGTTGCTTTGAGCCACGCCTGAATGCCGAAGCCTTGGTTCCATGCGATGCGCTCAAACAGCGGGTACACGAACGCCACGAGGAGCATCGTCGCCACCAGCTGCGGGCCGAACTTGGCGCGCTCGGCGATCCCGCCCGACACAATCGCAGGGATCGCGGCGGCGAAGGTCAGCAGGAAGAAGAACTTCACGAGCTCGTAGCCGTTTTTCGAAGCCAACGCGTCCGCCGGGCCGAAGAAATTTGCGCCGTAAGCAATCCAGTAGCCGATGATGAAATACGCCACCGTTGAAACAGCGAAATCGGCCAAGATTTTTACCAACGCATTGACCTGATTTTTCGCGCGAACCGTGCCCAACTCCAAGAACGCAAACCCGGCGTGCATAGCCAAAACCATGATCGCGCCGAGCAAAATGAAGAGCGTGTCGTTGGCTGTTTTGAGTGCTTCCAATGTTCCCCCAAAGGTGTCTGAAAATATTTGCACCAAAGCAAGCAATAGTCATGCCCGATAAAGGTGCATGTAAGTCTTTGATTTTTATCGTGAATAAATTCCGCGGCTGCTGCGCTGATGTTCGGCTCGCACCAAAAAAGACCGCACGCCTCGTTTCGCACCAATTTGTAGCCCGACACGCGATCAAGATCATCGACGCGATACAGCTTTTCAACGCGAATGACCGCCAGGCGGTCGCTACAAGGACTTTTTCTACACTATCGATTTGTTTATTTTTTCGACGCAAATCCCCGTACAGCTGTCGCTGCGACGATAAAGCTGTTACCGCAGTGCCCTCCGACGACGAGTGCCGCCGCTAACTTGACACACGCAACGGACCTCGTCCCCAGTTCTCGCTACCATCGCCGTTTTTAAGGAGCCCGAAGTATGCGCAGCCGACTGACGTGGATATCGAGCGCGTGCCTTGCGGCAACCGTGCTGTTCGCAAACCAAACGCTTGCGCAACCCGCGGCGTATCCGAACCGCCCCATCCGCCTCATCATCCCCTTCCCGCCGGGTGGCGCGACCGACATCATCGGCCGCACGCTGGCGCAAAAGCTCACCACGCAACTGGGGCAAACGGTGATCGTCGACAACAAGCCGGGCGCTGGCGGCACGCTCGGCTCGACCGAGGCGTCGAAAGCGGCGCCGGACGGATACACATTGTTGTTGGCGACCAACTCGACGCATTCGATTGCGCCGCTTTTGTACAAAAACATCGCGTACTCCGCGCTCAAAGATTTCGCGCCGATTTCGGAAGTGGCGACGGCGACCAACGTTTTGATTGTGACGCCCGGCTTACCGGTTAAAGACGTACGTGAACTCGTGGCATTCGCCAAGTCAAAGCCCGACGCGCTCAATTTCGCGTCCAGCGGCAACGGCACCATCGTGCATTTACAAAGCGAATTGTTCAAGCTCGTCGCCGGCGTGCAGCTCACGCATGTGCCTTACAAAGGCACGGCGCTGGCGATCCCCGATTTAATCAGCGGGCAGACGCATTTGATGTTCGACTCGTTGGTGTCGGCGCTGCCACACATTAAGGGCGGCAAAGTCAAAGCGCTCGCCGTGACCTCCACCACCCGCACCTCCCTGCTTCCAGAAATTCCGACAGTCATCGAATCGGGGCTGCCGGGCTACGAAGTGAACACCTATTTCGGATTGTTCGCGCCCGCAGGCACGCCACGCGAAATCATCACCCGCATCCAACGCGAAGCCGCAACCGCCGTCCAAAGCAGCGATGTGCGCGAGCGCTTCGCCAGCCAAGGCGCAGAACCCGTCGGCAGCACGCCAGAAGCACTCACCACACTCATCCGCAGCGAAACCGAAAAATGGAAACGCGTCATCGACAGCGGGCGGATCAAGGTCGAATGATCTGATACGTGACCGAGCGCACTTCCCCGGCTACACGGCTTAAACTACGTCATCGCGCGACCGTAGCGCCCCACTCATCCATAGGAACCGAAATATGAAACGTACCGTTCTCACCGCGTTGCTCGCCGCCGCAGGGCTCGCCTTTGCCACTGGCGCATCGGCTCAAAATTTCTTCCGCATCAACACCGGTGGTGTCGCGGGCACGTACTACCCGATTGGTGGCTTGATCGCTAACGCGATTTCGCAACCGGCGGTACCTAATCTTGTTGCAACCGCTGTCGCGAGCAACGGCTCGGTAGCGAACGTCAACGCGATCCAAGGTGGTGGCGCAGAGTCGGGCTTCTCGCAGGCGGACGTGGCGTACTGGGCCTACACGGGCACCGGCACCTTCGAGGGCAAACCTAAAGTAACCGACTTGCGTTTGATCGCGAACCTGTATCCGGAAAGCTTTCACTTGGTCGCGCGCAAAGGCGCGAACATCAAGTCCGTTGGCGACCTAAAAGGCAAGCGCGTGTCGCTCGATGAGCCGGGCTCCGGCACGTTGGTAAACGCGCGCGCCATCCTCGCGGCGTATGGTGTGTCTGAAAAAGACATCAAGGCAGAATTTCTGAAGCCCAACGCTGCTGGCGAAAAGGTCAAGGACAATTCGCTTGACGCGTACTTCTTCGTCGGCGGCTACCCCGCTGGCGCGATTGCCGAACTCGCCGCGACCGGTGGCGTCGACATTGTGTCCATCGGAGGCCCAGAAGCCGAAAAACTCGTGAAGCAATTTGGCTTCTACGCTGTCGACACGATTCCGGCAGACACCTACAAGGGCGTTGGCGCGGTGAAAACGCTTGCGGTCGGCGCACAGTGGGTAACGAGCGCTAAGCAAGACACCACGCTCGTCTACAACATCACCAAAGCACTGTGGAGCGACAACGCACGCAAGGCGCTCGATTCAGGCCACGCGAAGGGCAAAGCGATTGTCCGTGC
>DAINAJ010000106.1:0-5747 GCA_036733505.1 Casimicrobium sp. | reverse complement strand
ACGCACGCAAGGCGCTCGATTCAGGCCACGCGAAGGGCAAAGCGATTGTCCGTGCGGGTGCGATTGCAGGCGCGGGCATTCCGCTGCATGCGGGTGCTGAGAAGTTCTACAAAGAAGTCGGTTTGTTGAAGTAATTCACGCCACTCAGCGAAGGCCGGTTTCATCCGGCCTTTTTTTGTTCCACTGTCATTCCCGCGAAGGCGGGAATCCAGACCGTTTGCACGCCACCAAGCCGATGCGGATTCATCGATTCGCCCGCCGTTCGGTCTAGGTTCCCGCCTTCGCGGGAACGACACACTAAGTGAAATGACACCCATGAGCACACTGATCATCGACGACAAAGCCGTCGCAGAACTCGAAACGAAATACGACAGCGAGATGCGCTTTCGGCCGATGGTCAGTGTCGCACTGAAGACGGTGACGTTTCTGCTCATCGCGCTGTCGATCTTTCATTACTACACCGCGGGCTTCGGGTTACTGCGCGAGGCAACGCATCGCGGCGTGCATCTCGCGTTTGTGCTTGGGCTCATCTTCTTGGTGTTTGCGTTCAACAAGAAGGAAGGCGTTCAACGCGAGCCGAGTTGGCATCATCCGTTTGGGTTGCCGTTGTACGACTGGATTTTCGCGCTGTTGGCCGTCGTTTCCGCGCTCTACATTCCGTATGTTTTCGATGACCTAGCGTTTCGCATCGGTAACCCGGACACCATCGACGTAGTGATGGGCACGATCCTGATTGTGCTGCTGCTCGAAGCGACGCGCCGCTCCATGGGGTGGCCACTGCCGATCATTGCGATTTCATTCATGCTGTACGCCTTGGTCGGGCCGGCGTTTCCGGGTCTACTCAAGCATGCTGGGGCCACTTGGTCGCAAGTCGTCAACCACCAGTACCTGACGAGCCAAGGTGTGTACGGCGTCGCGGTCGGCGTTGTCGCGACCTATGTTTTTCATTTTGTGCTGTTTGGTGTGCTCGCGACGCGTATTGGCTTGGGGCAGTTGTTCCTCGACGTCGCTTCGGCCGTCGCAGGCAAATACGCCGGTGGGCCCGCGAAGGTGAGTGTGTTCGGCTCCGCGATGTTCGGCATGCTCTCTGGCTCATCGGTGGCCAACGCAGTGACGGTGGGTTCGCTCACCATTCCCGCGATGATTCGCGTGGGTTATCCACGCCATTTCGCCGGCGCGGTTGAGGCTGCGGCGTCGACCGGCGGGCAGATCACGCCGCCCATCATGGGCGCGGCCGCATTCTTGATGATTGAGTTTCTCGCCTTGCCTTACTCAACGATTGTGATCGCCGCCACGGTGCCCGCGTTCATGCATTTCTTCGGCGTGTTTTGGCAAGTGCATTTCGAGGCCAAACGCACGGGGTTGCGCGGCTTGACGCCGGACGAATTACCTAGTGTTAAAGAGAGCGTTCGTAAGCGCTGGCCGACACTCATTCCATTAGTGCTCTTGGTCGGCACGTTGATGAGCGGCTTCACGCCGTACGTGTCGGCGTTTGTGGGCATTACCAGCTGCATTATTGTCGGCATGACGACGAGCGAAAAGGGCAACTCGCTCAAAGGCCTCTCTCTCATGGCGGCGTTGCACGCGGTGTTAGCGCTGATTGTTTCGGGTGTGTTGGAGCAGTACGGTATTGCGCTTTTCGCGGTGGCAGCCATCGTGTTCGTGCTGCTGCTGAGGACGTTGAAATTGCCCGCACGATTTACCCGGGCGGAGCTGATCGATGCGTTTTCAACGGGGGCGAAATATGCGCTTGCGGTTGGTGCGGCGGCTGGCACGGTCGGACTTGTGATTGGTGTGGTCACGATGACCGGCGTAGGATTCAAAGTGAGCTATATCGTGAACGCAGCAGCGGGCTCGCTGGCCGATTTCTTCACTGGCGTCCTGCCAGCTTGGTTGATCGGAAAACAAGCGCTAATGCTCCTGTGCGCGTTATTCATGACCGGCTTCGTGTGCATCCTGATGGGTTGCGGCATCCCGACGACCGCGAACTACATCATCATGGTCACGGTGGCTGCTCCGGCGTTGGTGCAGATGGGCGTTGAGCCCATCGTTGCGCACTTTTTTGTGTTTTATTACGGCGTGCTTGCGGACATCACGCCACCGGTGGCCCTGGCTGCGTACGCCGCGGCTGGCATGGCGAACTCGGATCCATTCAAGACAGGTAACACTGCGTTCAGGCTTGGCTTAGGCAAAGCATTGGTGCCTTTCGTATTCGTGTTTTCACCTGCGCTTCTGCTCGTCACCAAAGGCTTTACGTGGAGCGCGTTTGCGGTGGTTTTCACGGCCTGCATCGCGAGTATTTTGCTTTTGGCGGCGGCGCTGTCGCGCTACCTGCTCGTTGAGATGAAAGGATGGGAGCGGGCGCTCGCGATTAGCGGCGCGTTGATCATGATTGCGCCGGGTATCCATATGCTCGGGCTCGGGTTGCTCGTGGTGTTGCCGATGCTGATTAGCCAGTGGACGCGCTCGCGGGCGATATCGTCGCGACCAGTCGGAAGCACATAGTCAGCGAAAAGGGGAACTGACGCGTTGTGCTGTTCGTCCTACAGACATCGTTGCCGATTTGACGAGAATGGTCAGATGAACTCCTCATATTCCCCCCGCCGCTTTGCGGCACCTTTTCTGACGGCGGTGCTTGCGCTCGCATCAGGTTTTTCCGGCGCTGCCACTGCAAGCGCTGGGATCGTCCCCTCGCTGAATGGGAAATATCCTGTTGGCTGCAGTAACGTTGAGCAAGATTTTTCTCGCTTGCGTGCTGGCGAGGCCGCGTCTGATTACTGGGAAGGCAATCCGCTCTCGGACGGCTCGCATTACGTAACCGAACTACTGGTTAGTCCCGCCGATGTGTTGACGTACAAAGTCACCGTGCCAACGGTGAGTCAGATCGACGTGTTTGAGAAGCAAGGTGGCAAGCAGCTGCAGTACGCAGCGATCACCTGCTACCCGACGACGGGCGCCAACACTCGTGCTGACTACGTGTTGCCATCGGGCGTGAAGGTCTCGAAAATGCAACGCGGCGCTGAGGCTCCGATCATCGGAGTCAACCCTGATGTGACGGATGGGAAATGGCCCCTGTTGGTCATGAGCCACGGGCTCGCCGGCTCGCCATTGGGCGACGATTACGTCCAAGTAATGGCGCGTTTGGCGGCGGAGGGCTATGTCGTGTTTGCGCCGTTTCATGCAGATGCGCGTTACTCGCGCATCCACATCGACGACGTCTCCGACGCGTTTTACGTGTTCACCAAATACAACGAAATCGCCGAGATGGAGGCGATTCGTCCGCTCGGACTCAAGCAGGGACTCGACTTCATTTTGTCGAGGCCCGAATACAGCAACGCTGTCGACCAAGACCGGATTGCCGGATTTGGTGCGTCCTTAGGCGGCATGGCGATGATGCTCGTTCAAGGCGCAAAGCTGACGACGAGCTGGGGTGGCGCTGAACGCGTAATCGTGCGGGACAATCGGTACAAAGCGGTCGTAGGGTACGTGCCGTATTCAGGGCAGAGTTTCCTTCCCGCATTTGGCGACAGCAACGGCGGTGTCGCGAGTGTGCGCGTGCCGTACCTTGGCATCGGCGGCACGGCGGATGTGGTTGCGCCGATTAGCCGCACGTCGCAGATGATTGAAGCGCTAGCTGGATCGAAGTACTTCGTGACGATTGAAGGCATGCCGCACGGGTTTCGGATCGAAGATGCGCCAGAAGTGTTCGGGTGGACGTTCATGTTCTTGAACGCACACTTGTCGCGAAATCAAGCGGATCGTGTGGCTTTTCATGCCGTCGACAACGTTCCATCCACCGCGGACGACCGCGTGAAGATTCGAAAAATGCTCGCATGGGGTTCGCGCGACGAACTAGAAGTCGTTGAGTACGTCAATCCACAGGGAAAGCACTTCATGACCGGGCGCACCAGCGAGATTAGCTTGCTCGACGCGCTGCCAACGCTGTGGCAGCGCACCGGGCAGCGGTTCGCGACGTGGCGCACCGACGCCCCCATTGGCAGCCAGTTGTGCCGCATCTACGCCTCTGACAGCAGCGGGCTGAGCACTCATTTCTACAGCTCAAGCCAGTCGGATTGCGCACTCGTCCGCGCCCAGAGTTGGGCTCATGATGAGGGCTATCCAATGCGAGTCCAGGACTTCCTGCCGCAAATTGCCGTATTTCCCGCACCGCCACCTGCATGTCCAGCAGACACAGTGAAGATTCATCGCTGGTTTAATTCGCGTTTAGTCAATCATCGCTATCTTACGGAGTCGGTTGCCGCAAGGACTTTGCCGAGCGCCGATCAGAGAGCTGAGGGTCCGGTGTTTTGTGCGGCAAAATACGAAGATTGACGCCCTTGGAGAAATGAATGCGCCCGGCTATCGCTTTTCGTACCGTACTTCCTGTGCTCGCGATGCTGGTCAGCACGACCCTAGTTGCAGCAGCGCAGGCGCAAACCGCCATTCGCTGTGACGCCAACGGCAAGACAACGTACGGAGAAACACCGTGCAAACCCGGTGCCACGGCGACTGAGATAGCGCCAACGCAGGAGACGAAACAGCAGCGCGAAGACGCCAAGGCCGCGCGCGAGCAGATACGCAAAGACACGGCGGCTGTCGATAAGCGTATGGACGATCGACTAAAACGAGAGACTGTTCATGGCCTGCCGCCAACAGCATCTACGAAAAAGGCGAAGTCAGACGATAAGCCTCGGAAAAGAAGCGGTGCCTCAAAGGGCAAGGCCAAGAAGGCCGCGAAGGCTAGCGGCCGATCAAAGCAGCACAGCAGCGGCAAGCGCGCCGCCGCCTCACGCTAGGCCAATCATGTCCCGCGCACTCATCGGTGTTGGCGTCGGCGCAATGGCGCTCTGGTTAAGTGCGTGCTCAACGCAGCCGCAACGCGTCGGCGTCGATTACCCGCCGGTAGCGGTGCCGCGCAGTCCGGTCGCCACGCCGCCTGCGCAACGGCCCACGGTGCCTGCTGCGGTTGAATCATTCGCAGCGGGCCTTGGCCACGACGCGCGTTATGAGCGAAGCGCGCTGCTAACGGACACCTTCTATCGCAACGCTGAAGTGTTGCTGCAGCAGGTCTCCCGAAGTGGTGCAATGGGCATCAATCGCGGATGGGAATCTAATGCCAGAAAAGGCGGCGAGTGGTACATCGAAGAACAACGCTTCGCCGACACCATCATCGGAGCTGGAGTAAATCGCAACCGTGCCGATTTAATTGATGCGGGTCTTCGCGCTTTGGAATGGGGATTTGCTCAACAAGCGCCTGATGGAAGCTTTCCGTGCCGGGACAATTTTTTGAGCACAAGCTATTTCGTCGCTGCAGCGAGTCACTCAATTTGGTTGCTGGAAACGTCCGGTAGTAGTCGTGGCTTTGAAACGAGACTGGGTGCGATACGGGAACCGCTAACGCGGGCGGCTCGATGGCTGAAGAGCAACTCGGAATTGCCGACTGTCACGATGCAAGCGGATACCTTCGTGTCACGATATTTTCTGACTGGCTATGCCTTGGCAATCTCTGGGCGGGTGTTGGGCTCACAAGAGCTGTCGTTCGCTGGCGCGGCAAACGTACGCAAAGGGCTAGAACGTCAGCTTCCCTCCGGCGTGTTTCCGGAAAACGGCGGTTTTGACACGAGCTTTCAGGCCGAGGGATTGGTCTACCTGCTTCGGTTTTCTGACCATGCGGCGAGCCAGTCGATGCGTAATGCGGCCGCAGGTCCATTGAGTCGTGGTTTACAGTGGCTCGAGGGACGCGTCAA
>DAINAJ010000105.1:8681-11499 GCA_036733505.1 Casimicrobium sp. | reverse complement strand
GAGTATTTGAAGCTCAATCCAAACGGGTTGATCCCGGTGTTGGTGGACGGAGATTTGGTGCTCTATGAGACCGCTGCGATTTGTCTTCATCTCGTGGACTCTTATCCAGACAAAGGACTCGCGCCAGCCGTGGGCACGCGTGAGCGCGCAGAGTTTTACAAGTGGCTCATGTGGATGACGAACACCATGCAGCCGTCGCTCATCATGTACTTCTACACCGACCGTTACACCACCTCGACCGATGCAGCGGAAATTGCGCGCATCAAAGCAAAAACGCAAGAGCGCATCGGCGCGATGCTCAAGCAACTCAACGATCAGCTCGCTGCCAGCGGTGGCCCATGGATGCTCGGTGCTTCGTTTAGTGTGCTCGATATTTACGCCTTCATGCTGGGTCGTTGGACGCGTGTATTCGAAGGCGCGCCGCCCGCAACACAGCCCGCACGCGACGCAGCCGCGTGGCCCCATCTTGGGCCGTTTATGCAGCGAGTGCTCGAACGACCTGCGGTACAACGTGTCATCGCGAAAGAAGGCTTGAAGCCTCCGGTGATTTAGCGATTTCAGATTTTTCAGGATGCCGTTTCCGCCGCGCGCATTGACATGTATCAGCACCAACGCATTCGCTCATAGATAGCATCGCCCGCGTGAACTCTTCTCCTGCCAAACGCCCCCGTTCCATCGCCGACCTCGCGCCAGTTCGTGCCGTGGACACCTTTCGGCCACTGAAATGGCTTGCACGTGGTTGGCGCGACCTCATTCAATGCGGTTGGATAAGCGTTGCGCACGGCGCAGCGGTATCAACATTTGGCGCAGCGCTATTCCTGCTCGCCCATGATCGTTTTTGGTTGCTCGCGGGGGCGCTCACGGGCTTCTTGGTTGTGGCTCCGGTCGTCGCAACGGGACTCTATGCACTTAGCCGCGCGCTAGAGCGCGGAGAGCCCGCCGACGAGCAATTGTTGCTGCGCACGTGGACGCACTGGGGCAACAACCGTCGCAGCGATCCAGCAAGCTACTGGTGCCTTGTGCGTTTTGGCATGTTGCTCGCGCTCGCGGGCACCGGTTGGGTCATAACGTCCTCCGCCTACATCACCCTCTTCGCGCCCGTACCTATCGCTAGCCCAGCGGATTTCGTGCGCCACATCGTACTGGCGCCAAACCACTTCATCTTCGAGGGCTGGCTCGTGCTCGGTGGCGTGCTTGCAGCGCCGGTATTTGCCTCCAGCGTGATTTCAATGCCACTTCTGCTCGATCGCCACGTCACAGCACTCGACGCGGTGCTGGCGAGCTGGCGCGTCGTGATGGCTAATCCCGTCCCGATGGCGGTGTGGGCTGCACTGCTGATGGGCTTGACGCTCTTTGGGTTTGTCACAGCCTTCATCGGCATGATCGTCGTGATCCCGCTGCTCGGTCACGCCAGTTGGCATGCCTATCGTGACTTAATTGATCCCACAGCCCTACCGGAGCGCATTGCGCCAACGGGTTCCGCTGACGCAGGAGCTGCGTCGTGATTTTCGGATTCACGGAAGCGCAGATTTCGGCGTTCGGCCTGACCTTCGGCATCGGCGCGTTCATGCTCTACATGATCTTCATCATCGGGCAGCTCGCGTGGGAAAGCAAAGCAGGCAAGGTCGGCACCTTCGTGCTTTTCCTCGCGCTCGGCTTCGGAATGACAGGATTTATTGCCAAGCAATTTTTGACTTGGTACTTGACGAAGTAGGCGCCGTCGATGAGACGACGCCGAGGGCTAATCCGCTTTAGCTCCGGAATCCTTCACCACCTTGACCCACTTCGCGATCTCGGTTTTTTGATACGCGGCCAGTTCTTCTGGCGTTGAGCCGACGGGTTCCAAGCCTGCATCGGCGAGGCGTTTGGCAACCTCGGGGGTTTTCAAAATTTTGCGCACTTCAGCTTGTAGCTTGTCGATGATCGGCTTGGGTGTGTTGGCCGGCGCGAAGAGCGCAAACCAAGAGACGGCCTCGAAGCCCGCCAAACCGGATTCAGCAATCGTTGGAATGTCGGGAGCGGCGGGCGAGCGCCGGCTACTGGTGACGCCGAGCGCGCGCAACTTGCCCTCACGCACGAGTTGCAGGCTCGACGGCATGTTGTCGAACATCATCGTCACGCGGCCGCCCAGTAAGTCGGGAATCGCCGTAGCGCGGCCCTTGTACGGGATGTGAACCATGTCGATGCCAGTCATGGTTTTGAAGAGCTCACCCGAGACGTGAATCGAGGTGCCGGCGCCGGACGACGCGAAGGTCATCTTTCCCTCCTTTTTGCCCAGCGCGATGAAGTCTTTGAGATTTTTGGCGGGCACATCGTTGTGCACGACAAGCATGTTCGGCGTCGTTGCCAACAACGTGATCGGCGCGAAGTCCTTGACCATGTCGTACGGCATCTTGGCGTAAAGCGCGCCGTTGATCGAATGCGTACCCACGGTGCCAACGACGATGGTGTGGCCATCGGGCGCGGCTTTGGCGACGAAATCGGCGCCGGTGTTGCCGCCCGCGCCGGGACGATTGTCAACCAGCACGGACTGCCCCCATGCAGCGGTGAAGCGTTCGGCGAGCATTCGCGCAAGGACGTCCGGCGCGCCGCCCGGCGTGAAGGTGACCACGATGCGCATCGGCTTGTCGGGGAATGCGGCCCCCGGCGCTTGCGCGTGCGCGGGTGCGACGGCAAAGGCTGCCGCTGCGAGTAATGAGAGCGCAGCGCGAGTGATCCGCGCGCTGACGACTTGCTTGACAGAATTCATAGTGTCCTCCAGCGAACGATAGTAGCCATGCTGCGCTGCACACGCGAAGTTTTCGTGTCGATTCTGTAG
>DAINAJ010000105.1:6686-8581 GCA_036733505.1 Casimicrobium sp. | reverse complement strand
GAAGGAGTTCGCCATGTTGCAGAAAGCACTTTACACAGCCGTGGTGGTCGCGACAGCGGCCGCTTCCATGAACGCGTCGGCGATCGGCCGCATCGCGGACGTCACCATCGTGGACCGTTCGACGGGCCAGACCTTGCCCGTACATTTCTACCGAGGCGAGTACTGGGTCGCAGGCACACCGGGCGCGAAATATTCGGTGTCGGTGGCCAACGCCACAGGTGGCCGCGTGCTTTCGGTCATTTCGGTCGACGGCGTGAACGTGCTCGACGGCAAGACGGCAAACCCGAACCAGTCGGGCTACGTGTTTAATCGCTATCAAAAGTACGAAATCAACGGCTGGCGCAAGAGCAATCAAGAAGTCGCAGCGTTTGAGTTTGTCGCGTCGCCCTCGTCCTACGCCGAGCGCACGGGTCGCCCAGAAAACGTTGGCGTCATCGGTGTCGCGTTGTTTAAGGAGCGCGTCTATCAGCCACCCGTGAGTGTTTATTCGCCACCTCCGCGTCCGTCGTCGCCGTATTTGCATGGCACCGATGAACTCAGCCGTGCACCCTTACGTGAATCGGGTGCGGCAGACGGCGCGAAATCACAGGCCATGCCCGCCCCCGCATCACCTCCCGCTGCGTCACAACCCTCTCTTTCTGGTGCAATCGGAAGCTCGGCAAACGCGGCGGGCTCAGCGAAGCGCGCAGAAGCACGCGGCGACGCGGCGCAAGATAGCGTCCGCGAAAAACTGGGCACGGGCCACGGAGAACGCGAATGGTCGCAGGTGTCGCAAACCACCTTTGAGCGCGCCGGAACGCGCCCGAATGAAACGATCAGCATTCGTTACGACAGCCGCGAAAATTTGGTGGCGATGGGCGTGATTCCTGAGCCGCGTCGTCATCAACCGCGCACGCCCAATCCGTTCCCGGACAACTTGAGTTTTGTGCCAGACCCACCGCGCTTCTGGCGGTAAAGGTAGCGGCAAGACGAACGTGGTGTGGGCACGGTGTGCCCACCCTACTCCTGCCGCTCGCTCACGCTCCGTTGATGCTCACGCGGTCAGCAGCGATAATTCATGAATGCTGACGCCGCAAACTGCCACCCATGCCAACGAGGATCCAAGCTCCGACGAAGCGCTGATGCTCGCGTTTGCAAAGGGCAATGCGGCGGCGTTTGAGGCGCTCTACGACCGGCATGAACGCGGCGTGTGGCGATTCGTGTTTCGCAGCGTGAAGAACCAAGAAGTGGCCGACGACGTGTCGCAAGAATTGTGGTTCGCCGTCGCTCGATCCGCTGCGAGCTACGCGCCCACAGCCAAGTTCAAAACGTGGCTTTTCACAATGGCACGAAACCGCGTGATTGATCTATCACGTACAGCAAAACACCACGCCAGTATTGACGAAGAAAACGAGGAAGGCCAATCCATGTTCTCCGATCTCGCCGCTGATTCGCGCCTCGGGCCGCTCAGGCAAGTGAGCTCGCGCGAGCAAGCCTCCGCACTCCTGCAGGCCATCGAAGAACTACCCGCCGATCAGCGCGAAACGTTTTTGCTGCAAGCCGAAGGCGACATGAGCGTCGAAGAGATCGCCGCCGCCACTGGCGTTTCGTTCGAGACCGCGAAGAGTCGCTTGCGCTACGCGCGCAACAAACTTAAATCACTGCTCGCAGACTTTGCGGAGGTGACGGCATGAGCCTCCCGACGAATGGAAACGAAAAGGACATCGCGAAGCGCGTCGATCCAGTCGTTGATGCGTATCGCCAGGCCAGCACCCACGAAGGTGCAGGCCCGAAGGCCTCCGTCCGCGCGGCTGTGCTTGCGCATGCGCGGGTCGTCGCGGCTGCAAATGCCGATGCTTCACAACGCGTTGCGTACACGCCAGCAAAGGTTGCCGCCGCCAATGATCATTCGTGGC
>DAINAJ010000105.1:2547-6586 GCA_036733505.1 Casimicrobium sp. | reverse complement strand
TGTTAGGCGTACTCGGCGTACTGATGTTTCAGTGGATGCAGCCTGGTGGCGGCAACACTGAAACGAACGTGGCGTCTGCGCCAGCGGCCACGCCGTCCGCAGCGACCGTCGCTACGCCACCAAGCGCGACCACGACCGCGCCCGCACAAACGTCCGAACCTCCCGCCACACCGGCGGCCGCCGTCACGCCAAACCCAGCGGTCACAAACGCGGAGCAAAATGCCACCGAAAAAGTAGCGCTGGCGCAGTCAATGGAGGCGGCCACGGATCGCGTTCGAGCGAATGCCAAGAGCGCGACGGTCGAGTCAAAAAGTGTGCAGCAAGAAAGAGTGGCCGCTGCAGCGGCGAAGGCAGCAAGGACCGCCGAAGCGGCGCCAGCGCTCCCCGCTAGCGCTTCCATTGCGAGCCCCGCGCCTGTTGTCGCATCGCCCGCACCCGCGGCTGCGGAGCCGATGGTGGCCGCTGTCTCACCGCCGCGGGCGGCCGCGCCCGCCTCGCCAGCTGCCGCAGCACCGGTGCCTTCGAGCGCGTCGGGCGTTGCCGTGGCCGCAGCGGCGGCTGCGCCGCGATATGAAATTGCAGCGCGTGGCGATATCGCGATGGCAACGCCCAAGCGTGCTCCTGCGGGTAGCGCTGACTCTGCCCGCGTGGCGAGCAATACGAACGATGCCGGACCTGCGCAAGCAACGAAGTCTGCAGCCAAGCCGCAGTTTGAGAGCTCGGAGGCACGACGGCCAAGCGCAAGCGCCGTAGCTTCGGTGGGCGCGACGGTCGCAGCGGACACACCACGCGCACGCGACGGTTTCGGAGCAGCACCCGCCGCGAAGACTCCCCCTGCACCATCGGCGCGCGGTGCGCTGAGCGTCATCGACGCCGACATGTTCCGCGCCATTCGCCGCAACGATCTAGATGCTGTTCGCGCGGCGATCTCGCGCGGCGCCAACGTCAACGCGAAGGATGAAGGCGGCCGCTCCGCGCTGGAAATTGCGCGAGCCGAAAATCTCGACGCCGTTGTGGACGTCTTGCTGTCGTCGGGCGCCAAATAGCGGCAAACGACCGGCCCTCATCGGCAGGCCGTTGAACCCGCGAGACGGCTAGCTGTCGAGGTACTTCGCGCGATGCGCGACAGTTCCGTCCGCGATGGCAATGACGAAACTTATCTGAGTCGACGGAACTTAGTAGGCGCGGCCTTGACGGCGCTTGCCCGTCGCTCAGTATTCAATCGCATCACGCTAACCGTTCACGGGTCGTTTCACGCGGTACCACGTTGCATAAATCGCTGGCACCGCCAAAATCGTGAGCGCCGTGGCGACAATCAAACCCGCCATAATCGCCACGGCCATTGGGCCCCACAACACGCTGCGTGTGAGCGGAATCATGGCGAGCACCGCCGCGGCGGCGGTGAGCACAATGGGACGGAATCGACGAACGGCGGCCTCGCGAGCGGCTATCCAAGCGTGGGTTCCCGTCGCCATGTCTTGCTTGATTTGATCGATCAAGATGATCGTATTGCGCATGATGATGCCCATCAGCGCGATCACGCCCAACATTGCGACGAAACCGAACGGCATCCGAAACGTTAGAAGCCCAATCGCGACGCCAACAATGCCGAACGGAGCAGTGAGAAGCACCATCGACGCCAACGAAAAACTCTGCAATTGGAGCATGAGCAACATCAGCCACACGAAGATCATAAGCGGCACGCCCGCGCCAATCGAGCTTTGCGCTTTCAGGTTTTCTTCGTACGCTCCACCCGCTTCAATGCGGTAGCCCGGCGGCAGCTTCGCTCGAATCGAATCAAGTTGCGGGTCAATCGCTGCAGACACATCCGGAGCCTGCGCGCCCTCGACAATGTCGGATCGCACCGACAGCGTCGGCACGCGCGAATAGCGACGAATAATCGGCTCTTCCATCACTTGCTTCACTGTTGCCACTTGCGAGAGCGGAACCGTGCGTCCGCTGGCCGTCGGAATCTGCAAATCTTCGACTTGCGAAACGGCAATGCGCTCTGCGGCTGGGCCGCGTAACACGACGTCGATCAAACGATCACGCTCGCGGAACTGTCCAATCGTTGCGCCCGACACTGCGCCGCCCAACGAGCGCGCGACGGCGAGCGAGGTCACGCCCAACGCGCGTGCACGGTCTTGATCGACCTCGACTTGCAGCGCGGGCGTGCGGTCGCCCCAATCAGTGTTTACTTCGACCGTCTTCGTGTTTTTGCGGAGCACAACCGCAACCTCATCGCCAATCGACTTGAGCTTGGCGATGTCGGGACCACTCACGCGGAAGATGATTGGATAGGCCACAGGCGGGCCAAGCGGCGTCTTCAGCGCGCGGCCGCGAACGCCCGGAAACTCCGTGTCCATCGCCGTTTGCAATTTAGCGCTCACGCGGTTCCGCGCTTCCACGCTGTCGGTGAGGATCAGTGTGTGCGAAAAATTCGGGCGGAATAGTTCCTGATTTAGCGACAAGAAGTAACGCGGTAAAGACATGCCGACGCTCGTCACAAACGTCTGCACATCCTTGTCAGCTTTCAAAATCGCTTCGAGCTTTTCTACCTGGGTTTCGGTGGCCTTGAAGCTTGCGCCTTCTGGCAGCCACATTTCCACCATGACTTCGGTGCGATCACTGGTCGGGAAAAACTGCTTCTCGGTTAAACCCATGCCGACGACGCCTACCACCAAGCCAGCGACGGTGATCGCAATGGTGATCCAGCGATGCGAGATGCACCAATCGATCATGCTGCGTAGGCGCGTGTAGAACGGCGTGTCGAAATGCTCGTGCGCTTCGCCTTCTACAGTCGCGTTCTTCGGGCGCTTCAATATCCAGTAACCAAAAAGCGGCGTCGCAATAATCGCAGCAAACCACGACAACACGAGCGCAATGGTCGTCACGCTGAACATATCAAACGTGTATTCGCCCGTTGACGACTTCGCAGTCGCAATAGGCAAGAAACCGGCCGCCGTCACCAATGTTCCGGAGAGCATAGGCCAAGCGGTACTTGCGTACGCAAACGTGGCGGCGGCGAACTTATCGAAGCCCTCCTCCAGCTTACGCACCATCATTTCGACAACGATCATCGCGTCGTCGACCAGCAAGCCAAGCGCGATGATCAGTGCGCCGGTTGAGATGCGGTGCAAGTCAATCTTGAACACTTGCATCGTAAAGAACGTTGCGAGCAACACAAATGGAATCGTCAGCGCAACCACTGCGCCGGCGCGCCAGCCGAGTGAGAGAAAGCTCACGGCAAGCACGATCGCCACTGCTTCTAAGAGCGACGTCATGAAGGTTCCAACCGCCTGCTTCACGACTTTGGGCTGGTTGCTCACCTGATGAAACTCAATGCCGACCGGCAAGTCATTCTTGATACGCGCCATTTCATCAGTGAGCTGCTTACCGAGCTGCAACACATCACCGTCGCTCTTCATCGAAACAGACAGCGCAATGCTCGGTTTTCCACCGAAGCGAATGGTCTGCACCGGCGGATCAGCGTAGCCACGGTACACGTTAGCAATATCACCCACGCGAATCGTGCGTCCCGCCGAATTCGGCACCGCTAATTCAAGATCACGCACTGATTTCACGGTATCGAAATTGCCGCTCACACGTAGGGCAATCGCGTTGTCTTTGGTCTGAATCACGCCGGCCGGCGCGACAGCGTTTTGCGCTTGCAGTTGCGCTGCGATTGAGCTCGCGTCGATACCGAGTGCGCCGACTTTCGCATTGCTGATCTCGATGTAAATCTTGTCGTCGACCACGCCGACGAGTTCAATCTTCGAGACATCAGGGATACGCAGTAACTCTTGGCGCACATCTTCCACTTTGTCGCGTAATTCGGACAGCGTGAATCCATCACCAGTGAAGGCGTAGATCGAACCGAACACATCGCCGAATTCATCGTTGAAAAACGGCCCGAGCGCCTCTGGCGGTAGCGTGTGGCGAATGTCGCCAATTTTCTTGCGCACTTGATACCAGAGCGCCTGAACGTCTTTGCGCGGTGCGGTGTCGACGAGCTCGAGAATGATCAGCGATTCGCCAG
>DAINAJ010000105.1:0-2447 GCA_036733505.1 Casimicrobium sp. | reverse complement strand
ACGTCTTTGCGCGGTGCGGTGTCGACGAGCTCGAGAATGATCAGCGATTCGCCAGGTTTGGAATAGCTTTGCGTACGCTTGAAATACGGCATCTCTTGCAGCTTCTTTTCAAGCCGGTCGGTGAGCTGCGAATCAACTTGTGACGTCGTCGCGCCGGGCCATAACGTGCGCACGGTGATCGCGCGAAACGTAAAGTCCGGGTCTTCGCGTTGGCCCAATTTGAAGTACGCAGAGAAGCCCGCAATCGCAATCGCGAGAATGAAAAACAGCGTGAGTTGCTTGTGCTTAATCGCGGCAGCAGAGACATTAAATTTGCCGCCGCCGTTGGGGTCAGACACGCCGCCGCTCATGGTTTAGCGCTCGCGGGAACGACCGCTGACGGTGCTGGCTTCGCTGTCGCGGGCATGGGCGCTGATCCAGCGCCGACTGCTGCGGGCGCTGCGGATGTAGCGGCTGGCACATCAATCAAGCGCACCTTCTGACCCGCTTGCAACAAATTCGCGCCCGCGGTCACCACCAAGTCACCGGGCTTCAAACCGGACGCGACGGTTACGCCCTCATTGGTGCTTTCGCCCAACTTAATTTCCACTGCGCGCACCGTTTCCGTTGCACGATCCACTAGCCACACACGCGTTGCGTTGTCTCGTGTGTACAGCGCCGTATTGGGTACGACGATCACTTGAGCCGCGCCGAGGTCAAGGCGCACCGTGGCGCTCATACCGAGCTTTAGTGCGTCGTCTGCGTTAGTAATCGATAGCTTGGCAGCGTACGTGCGACTTGCTGCGTCCGCAGCCGGTGCGAGTTCACGCAGCGTAGCGGCGTAAATTTTGCCCGGTATTGCATCGAACTGCGCCATGAAACCTTTGGCTTGTTTCATTTGGCCGACGGCTCGTTCGGGCACGTTCACGACCAATTCTTTTTCGCCGAGCTGCGCCACGCGCACAACGCTTTGACCCGCAGCAACTACGCTGCCTGCTTCCGCATCCACTGCGACGACAACACCTGCTTTGTCCGCGGTGAGGGTCTGAAACGTAAGCCCGTTTTTTGCGTTCGCGAGCTGCGATTGCGCCGCTTTCACGCGTGCGTCTGCTGCGGCGGCAGATGCTGCTTGACGCTCAAGCGCCGCGCCAGAAACGAAGCCTTTGTCGCGCAGCTCTTGCTGGCGTTTCAGTTCGCTTTGTTGCAATACCCAATCGGTTTTCGCGACATCCACTTGCGCTGCCTGAGCGTTGATCGCTGGCAACACGTCTTGCGAATCCAGCACCGCAAGCACTTGCCCGGCCTTCACCACTTGGCCCACATCGACCATGCGGCGCGCAATCTTTCCCGGCACGCGAAAACCATAACGCTGCTCGTAGCGCGGACGCACCTCACCCGGTAAGTACGAGATGTCGCTAATGGAGCTCATGCCCGCCTGCATTACGCGTACCGGACGCGGAGCCTCGGCTTTTGCGGCTGCGTTGGGTTCTTTTGTTGACTCCGCACTGGCGTCGTCTTTTTTTCCGCAACCGGAGAGCGTTGTGACGCTGGCGGTGGCCGCGAGCGTTAGGGCGAGGAGGAGGATCTTCTTATTCATCATGCTTTCGGTTCCTTGAAAGACGTGTGTTTGTTGTGATGTGGAAATCTGAAACGTCGACGTTGCGCTACGTGCGCTCGGGCATACCGGCGACATGCGCCCAGTAGCGCGTGAGCGCGAGCGTGGCTTCTTCTTGGTAGGTGCCCATACCGGAAAGCGTGGGGCACTTCGGGTCGTTGCGGTGCATATCGCCGTGCAAACTATGCAGCCCAATCATGATGGCGTAGCTGTGCTTCAAGAGCCGCGCACCTTCGCCAGCGCCAAGCGCGGCGAGCTTCGGAAAGTGTCGTTCTAAGCCCTCGCCCGCAGTCATGAGCCACGTACTCATTTGCGTTTGAAAGTGTTGCGAGGCTGGTAAGGGCACCGCATCAGGCGCGAAGCCAATGCAGCACGCACCGAGCGGCATATAAATTGGCGCGCTGATCAAGTGCTCGTCCGTGAGCGACATCAATGCGTCGAATGTGAAGGGCCGAGCGCTGTTGAGCTGTGCGATCAGGCTGGTGAAGTAATGCTCAACGTGACGCAAGTGGAGCGCCAGATAGAGCTCTTCTTTGGTCTGAAAATAAAGATAAACCGTGCCCTTCGCGAGGCCGGCGGCTTCGGCCACGTCGGCGACGTTCGCTAGACCGTGGCGCTCCATGAAGAGCCGCTCTGCGGCGTCAAGAATCGTCTGCCGGCGGGCGTCCTTGTCTTCACCATCAATGGCTCGCACACGCCCGCGTCCGCCGCCGCTTTCGCCGCGCGTGATGGCTGGGCAGTAACAAGAAAAAAATCGTTGGAGCAGCGTCATAGCCGTGTCGAATCGCAATAAATGACTATCAGTCAGTTGCGTCGAACTGTAAATGACTCGCGGTCAGTTGTAAAGTGTTTT
>DAINAJ010000104.1:0-11792 GCA_036733505.1 Casimicrobium sp. | reverse complement strand
ACAGCGAAGATCCACCAGGCGCTCGCGCGAGTGCCGAGCGCCATGAAACTCGCGAGACCCAATGCAGGGCCTATCCACGTTGCCAAATAACGCACGACGGCCTGCTTGAGGCTCACGGCGTGGCCGTCCGCGCTGACAAGCCGCAGGTGCCACGTTTTGAATGCCAGGGTGCGGCGGCCTTCGATCCAGAAATACATGAAGTATCCGCCGATCGAGACAAAGAGATAAACCTGCTGCAAGACGGCGATGGGGCCGGTCAGGATTTGCGGCTTGCCCGCTGTCATTGACTCGCCGGAGAACGACGCGAAAACCAAGCTCACGATGAACAAGTAGGCCAACAGAAACAGCAGCTCATGCACAAACGCGCCAAAGCGCCGCCAAAGCCCAGCAAGCGGGGCGGTGGTTTCGGAGGGCGGTGGCGGGGAGGGCAAATTCGCTGACATAAGGGAATGTTAGCGGGCGGCTCGGCGCAGGCGCGAGTCTGATGACTGGGTGAAGCAATGGAGCGCCGTCAACAATTCCGGCCGCTCGCGGGTGTCAGCGCAGGCTTGTTCGCGCGCCCTGTACACGTTAGCGACGCCAAGTCGTCGCCTACAAGCTGTACGTAGCCCGCGCGCGTAAACGCTGCGTTACGGCTTCTTGACTTCTGCTGGCGCCGTCGTTGCGCCGGGTGCCGGAGCCGCAGCTTTCGCGGCTGGAGCTGCTGCCGGCGCCGCGTTGGGCTTAGCGGCGGGTGCCGTGGCCTTTGCCTCGGCCGCTTTCTTGCGCAGTTCTTCACGCTTTTCCGGCGGGAGATTGCGGTATTCGTCCCACTTCTGCGGAACGGCGGCTCGCTTTTCAGGCGGTAGTTGTTTCAACGCGTTGTATTCGTCGCGCGCTTTGCGGCGTTCGTCGGGCGTGAGCTTCGCCCAGCCGACCATGCGATCTTGCAGTTTCTTCTGCTGATCTGGCGTCATCTTCGGGTATTTGCCAGCGATTTCACGCCATTTTTTCTTGCGCACATCGGACAAGCTTGGCCAGTCCGACTGCAACGGTGCCAACACTTTTTGTTCATCCGGTTTCAGGTCTTGCCACTTTTGCGCAAACGCGGGCGCGCCGACCAAGAGTGAAGCGGAGAAAAACAAAATGGCCGCGAGTCTTGCGACGGTCGCGGCCGGTTTGAGGCGGGTAAGAAGGGGCGGTCTGGTGGTCACAAGTGAATCAGCCAAAAGTTCGGGGTACAGAAATTATTGATCATCCCGCAGGTAATGCGAAAAGCCTTTGTCGAGCAGGGCGTCTACCGGGACGTCATCAGCGAGCAGCAAAACGTCAACATCAGCGGCGTCGCGCGCGGCGTTGTCTTCGCTCCATTGCTGAAATCCGTACATCGCGATTACGCCAGCGACGAGAAGTCCCGTGCCCCAGAAGCGCCAATCGGTGACGCGGCTACGCCAGCCGCCGGCCAAAACCATCGCACCGCCACTCACAGAGGCAGAAGACGCGGTTTGAGTGTCCATCGACGCTACGGCAGCGCGGCGCGCCTCGGCAAGGCGGTACGCGATGCCGGGTTTGATATTTTCGGTGCCTGCGTCTAGGTAGGGACGCAGGGCTTTACCCACACGGTCGAGTTCGTGATCAGAAAGTGGGGTTTGTTCTTTTTTCATAATGTGATCCCTTTCTGGAGGAGGAGGCCTTGCAGCGCGCGGACAGCGCGCGAGCAATGCGTTTTCACGCTGCCCTCGGAGCAGCCCATTGTTGCGGCTGTCTCTGCGGTATCCATATCCTCCCAGTAACGCAGCAGGAAGGCTTCTCGTTGACGGGCGGGGAGCTTCGCTAACGCGTCTTCAATGGCGCCCATCGCCTCGCCTTGCTCTAGCGCGGCGAGCGGCTGATCGTGGCCGATCGCGCTGTCTTGCGATTCGAGGATTTCGAGCGGATCAAAATCGTCGTCCGCGTTCGCGCCGCCCAAACTTGAGAAATTTGTGACGTATTGGTTGCGCGTCTTGGTGCGGCGGAAGTGATCGAGAATCGTGTTTTGCAGGATGCGCGTGAACAGCATCGGCAGCTCCGCGGCAGGCTTGTCCGAATAGCTCTCGGTCAACTTCATCATCGAGTCCTGCACGATGTCCATCGCGTGGTCGTCGTCCCGGACAGCGTAAGCTGCGTGCTTGAATGCACGGCGCTCTACTGAAGCGAGGAACGCGTTGATTTCTTTGGCTTGAGCCAGAGTAGGGCCTTTCTTGGTCTTCGTGAGCCCAAGGCCGGACGAAGCAAATGCGCTTTGAAGTTGCGCGATTATAGGCACGCCACGCGCCGCATCAGCAACCAATTCCAAAGCTGAAACACCGTTTGCAACTTTGACTGCAGCAGCAACCATTTGTCTACGCCTCCCCGGCGACGATTCAAACCCGAAAACATTTCGGTCAATGCCATAACGCGGGTCGAGCCGACAAGATGACGACGCAACCCATCACATCTGTAACAAAACGTAGTCCCCAGTGTTTCCAACATTTGCCGGTACTATTTGCCGTAGGTTTCTTTCATCCGTACTCGTCGCTATGAGCCCTCTAATTTCAACGCTGAAGCGAGTTCTCAAGACCCGCGGTGTCACTTACGCCGATCTTGCCGGCAAGATCGCGTTGTCGGAGGCGAGCGTGAAGCGCTTGTTTTCACAGGGTACGTTTACGTTGGAGCGCTTGGAGCAGGTGTGCGCGGCGCTGGACATTGACGTGTTTGAGTTGGCGAAACTTGCGCGAGGCGAGCATTCAAAGGCGGAGCAGTTAAGCGTCAAACAAGAGCAGGCGCTGGCGAAGGATCGGGTGCTGCTGGGTGTGTTTTATCTGGCCTACAACGGCTGGCAGATTGACGACATCGTGGCGCAATACGACCTGACGCGGCCGCAGGTTTTTTCGATGCTGCGAAAGCTCGACACTATCGGCGTGTTGGATTTGCTCGCGGGCGATGTGGTGCGTGTGAAGCTGGCGCGCAACCTGCGGTTGCGGCGACGCGGGCCGATCGAAACTGCGTACGGTCGTGCCGTGGTGGGCGAATTTTTGAGCCCGGAATTTGATCGCGTCGGCGGGGCGTTTCGCTTCGAGTTTCGCGAGCTATCGACCGCGAGCTTCGCGGTGCTGCGCCGCAAGCTTGAACGGGTGGCCGACGAAGTGCATGAACTTGCCGAACTCGACAGCATGCTGCCGTCGTCGGAGCGTCAAACGGTAGGCGTGGCGGTCGGCATTCGACCGTGGAAAGTATCGATGGTCAGTGGTTTGCCAGAAAAGAAGCGTTAACAGCTTTTTCGCGCCAACGACCAGCTGGCGGTCATTTCAAGGCAATTTATCCTATTGTTGAGTTCATGAAAAAGGGGCCCGAAGGCCCCTAGCAGCTGTCGTTCGCCACATAAAGCTGTAGCGAACAAGGCGCTGTCGTTTACAGACCCGCAGCCAAAACACCTTGGAAGTACGTGCGAACGGCTACGTTGCAAAACGGTGGAACGAGTCCGCCGTGATACGCGCCGACCACGCGCTCGGCTGGCGTTGCACCTGCTGATGGGTCTGCTGCGGTAGCCGCTTTGGCCGCGGCGAACGCACCGGCCAACGTCGGGCCAACGGTTGCCGCGTCTTCGACGTTCATCACGGTCATCAGCGAACCAGCGCCCTTACTTGCGATGTAGGTCGCCATGTCGCTAGTGTTGGTGGCGAAGACGGTGGGGTCTTGCGCGCCCATACACATCGCGACCGGGCGGGTTGGAGTCCAGCTCAGAAGATCGTTCTTAGCAGCAGCCACCCACGCAGGATGCGCCGGGTTGCCTAAAACAGATTGACGCCAGCTTTGTTTGATCAGGTTCGGTGTGCCTACGCCAGCGGCGAACAGTGCATCCAACGACGGGTCGCCAGTGACGAGCGCGCCGGAAGCGAACAGTTTGGTAGGTAGTTTGCCTGTGGTGAAGAGCTGGTTAAACGTGAGCGTGCCCGGCAGCAGCGTCTCGATTCCCGTTGCGTAGGCGGCTTCGTACACGTCTGACGGCGACGTGTAGATGTTGCCGTAGGCCTTCTGCCAGCTTGTGAGGATCATCGGCGTAAACACTGTGCCGCCTGCGTTGACGCCGCCAGCAAAGACGGTCTGGAAGGTCTTCACCAACGAGTACGGACCGGACATGTTGCCCGAGGCGGTGACTTTAAATTCGCTCGCATAGTTGTTCTGCATCGCTTTGTGCGTTGCCATCGAAACGTAGCCGCCTTGCGAGTAGCCCGACAGGAACAATTTGCCGGAGTCGCTGGCGCCGATCTTCGGGAACGCTTTGCGGGCTGCACGCAGCGCGTCGATCATGTCGTTGGATTGCTGCTCGCCGTTCAAATACGGGTGATACGACAAACGCGAGGCGTCGTAGCCAGCGTAGTTCGACGTGACAACGATCCAGCCTTGCGCGGCGTACATTGCGGCCACGAGTCCTGCTTCGCTCGTCGACGGGCTCGCCATGTTGAAGCCTTTTTCAACGGTCGTGCCGTGGCTGTAGAGGAGCACCGGGCGCGGACCGCTGCAGGCAGCGTCAGTGCCGGTCGGCACCATGATGCCACCGGTGGCGTTGGTCGCCTCGTTCTGTCCGCCGACCGTGTTGTATTCCATGTAATGGAAGGTGATGCCGCACTTCGGCGCGCCAGCGACTGCCAAAAGGCTGCGACCCGACGACGAGGCAGACAATGCAGCCGCAAAGTCCGCGGCAGCGGGGAACGAAGCGAGCACCGCGGGCGGGTTCGCCACGAGCGTGCCGCGCCCATTAGTCAAGTCGATGCTGGGGCCGGTGGCGACGTCGCCGCCGCCGCTACAGGCGGTGAGCACGGCGGCAGCAAGTGTCGCCAGCCCGAGGGAATAAGTGGTTTTCATGAGGCCTCCTTGTGAAATCTTTAGCGGATCAAAGTCGCATGTTAGGGGTTTGTTTGGCCGCTTGCTACGGGGACGTCGCCCTTGACGGCGAGGGAAATTCAGGACTGTTGCGTTTGTGGCTCGCCGCAAAGCGTTTGAAACTCATCAGCGGCATTCTGCTCGCCGCTTGGGGGCCAAGTTACGCTGCGGCTGCGACTCGACTGGCTTGATTGATCGCACGCTTCGCGTCTAGCTCGCCCGCTTCGTCGGCACCCCCTAGCAACGTCACTTTCACGCCAAGCGCTGCTAACGGTTCTGCGAGTTCGCGCAGCGGCAATTGCCCCGCGCAGAGAATGATGTTGTCTACGTCTAGCCATGTCGCGTTTTCGCGCTTTTCGCCGAAACTGATGAGCAATCCCTGGTCGCTGATCTGCTCGTAATTTACGCCGCCCAGCATCTCGACGCCGCGGGCTTTGAGCTCTGCGCGGTGTATCCACCCCGTAGTTTTCCCTAGCCCCGCGCCCGGCTTGCCCGCCTTGCGCTGCAGCAACGTAATCTTTCGCAGAGGCGCGGAGGGGCGGGGCTTGGTCACGCCGCCCGGTGTCGTTGCGGGATCTACGACGCCCCACTCAGCGAGCCATTCGTCAAGATGTAACGTCGGCGAATGAGAGCCTTTGGCGAGAAACTCCGCCACGTCAAAGCCAATTCCGCCAGCGCCAATGATGGCCACTTTCTCGCCGACGACGGCGCGGCGTGACAGCACGTCAATATAGGAGAGCACTTTGGGGTGATCTTGGCCCGGAATTTTCGGGTCACGCGGCGTGACGCCCGATGCAAGGAATACTTCGTCGTACTTGCCCGCGGCGAGCGACGCCGCATCCGCACGGGTGTTCAGATGCACACGCACGCCTGTGACCTCAAGCTTTCGCTTGAAGTACTTGAGCATTTCGTGGAACTCTTCTTTGCCCGGAATGCTGGCGGCCATGTTGAGCTGACCCCCCACTTCGCTTGCGGACTCATACAAGTGCACTTCGTGCCCACGCTCCCCAAGCACCGTCGCTGCCGCGATGCCGGCGGCTCCCGCACCGACGACGGCAAACCGGCGCTTTCGCTGCGAAGGGGTGTAGATCAATTCAGTTTCATTGCAAGCGCGTGGATTGACGAGGCAACTCGACATTTTCTGCGCGAAGATGTGATCAAGACAGGCCTGATTGCAACCGATGCAGACATTGATTTCGTCACGTCGACCGGCCGCGGCTTTGTTCACAAGTTCAGGGTCGGCCAAGAACGGACGAGCCATCGACACCATGTCCGCGCAACCATCGGCGAGGACTTGTTCGGCCACTTCCGGCACGTTGATGCGGTTTGATGTGATTACCGGAATACCAAGCTCAGGCTTGAGCTTCTTGGTCAGCCACGTCCACGCTGCACGGGGCACGCTAGTGGCAATCGTCGGCACACGCGCTTCATGCCAGCCGATGCCAGTGTTGATGATGGTCGCCCCGGCTTTTTCTATCGCCTTGGCGAGCTGAACCACCTCATCCCAAGTACTGCCACCAGGCACCAGATCGATCAGCGACAACCGAAAGATGATAATGAAATCCGGCCCGACTGCCTCGCGTACTCTGCGCACAATCTCTACTGGCAAGCGCATGCGATTTTCGTAACTACCGCCCCATTCATCGGTGCGGCGATTGGTGTAATTCACCAAAAATTCGTTGATGAAATAGCCTTCAGAGCCCATGATTTCCACGCCGTCGTAGCCGCCTTCACGCGCGAGCTTGGCGCAACGCACAAAACCGCGAATCTGGCGCTCAATGCCACTCGCGGACAGCGCGCGGGGTGTGAACGGTGTGATCGGAGACTTAAGTCTCGACGGTGCAACGGAGAGCGGGCTGTAGCCATAGCGACCGGCGTGCAAAATCTGCAGCGCAATTTTTCCGCCTTCTGCATGAACCGCATTGGTCACCAACAAATGCTTCTTTGCTGCAGACGAAGACGCGAGCCGCGAGCCGAATGGTGATAGCCAGCCTTCAATGTTTGGTGCGTATCCGCCCGTCACCATGAGCCCTACACCGCCTCGCGCGCGCTCCGCAAAATAGGCAGCGAGTCGCGGAAAGTGCTCGGCCTTGTCTTCAAGCCCGGTGTGCATCGAACCCATGAGCACACGGTTCTTTAGCGTCGTGAATCCTAGATCAAGCGGGGCAAGCAGGTGAGGGTAGGGCGAAGCAATCATGGGATTCAGAAATGAAAATGGCGCAGCCGAAGGCTACGCCATTTCTCGTTTATGCACCAAAAAGGCGGCGACGTTTGAAGCCGCCGCTCTATGACGCTTTCCTGCTTGACTACTGCGGAATCGTTAGCGTACCGCTGCTAAACGTGATGGCTTCGCTCGCGGCTGGCGCGGCGCTCATTGCGGGCACGTTTGAGGCCCCGATGGCGGGTGCCGCACCGGGTGTGCCGCCACGTGGCGCTGTGCGCACGACCTGCGAGGGTGGAAGTGCCTTACCCGTTTTCAGATGGTCATACATTGCATCCATCGCTCGGTTGAAGTACACATGCAACGGGATGTAGCGTGTGTCGTAGCCTGCGAGCAGCGCATTGCCGATGAATGCATCGAAGTGCTGCGCGTTGGTGACTTCGATGTACGACACTTTGTTGTTTGCGTCGGCCGCTTTTGCCTGCGCAACGTAAGGTCGCGACGAGTGATTGACCGGCACCAGCGCATCGTTGCGGCCGTGCACGATGATGGTCGGTTTGCCTTGCAGTTTTCCTGGGCGCTGAACCGCCTTAATGCTTGCTGCTACGGTTGCATCAGTCAATTTCCCCGCGATGCAGCGCGCGCCGTCAAGGTTGTAATCGAACGCAGGTCCCGCCGAGGCCGAGCCCGCACCTTCGAGGATCGCACCCGTTGGGTTGTTGAAATTCACGATGTTGATGCCGCTAGTGGCGGGGATTCCGTTACCCGTTCCAAACAATCGCGCAAAAGCTGCTGGCGTGATTGCGGTAGGTTTGAAATCGGCCGCTGTTGCGGCGAAACCGTAGCCGCAAATGTTGTCGGCGACGTTGGCTTGTGCGTAGGTGTTGACGTAGGTCACAGCGATGGCGGGCACGGCGAACGCGAAGTGCGAGGCTAGCAATAGGTCGGATTCGGGCAACCATCCGGCCGCGCGAATTTTTGCTAACGCCTCATCGGCTTGTGCCGCTGTCGTGGTCGCGCTTAGCAAGCCTTTCGCCGCCAAAGATGAACAACGACCGGTTGCCGCCACGGCATTCACGAATGCCGCACCCGGAGCCGCTGCGAGCGAAGAAGAGAGCGCGGCGCATGGTTGGTACAGCATCGCTTGCGCGGTGTAATCCATCAGGCTCTTGCCGCCGTTGGTCACGGTGTTGCTGCCAAATTTAACCGTGGCACCGCCGCTGCCGTCCGGTTGGATTTGAGGCTCGCCGACGGCCACGCCGTCAATGATGCCTTCGTTATCCAGTTCTGCCGCTTGCAGCGACGCGCCGCCACCGTTGGACACACTCGACGCAATAACGAGCGTGTTCTCTGCCGTGTAGCGCACGGTTTTTACGCCGTTCACGACGGTTCCGTATTCTTCATTCAACGCAAACAGCGCAAATTTGGCGGCCTGCAACGTGAACTTGCCCCAGTCTTTCTCGGGGTTTTGTTGCGAGTGTGCATGCTTGAAGGCCACGCGATTGTTCGCAACCGTGCCCGGCGGTACTGCAGCAACGAACTGCCCGTTGGCTGCGACTGTGGTCGGCATGCCTCGGAGGTCAAATACTGTGCCACTGGCCAGGTCATGCGCAGCGTTTCCTGTGCCTTTGTCGGTGTACGCGACGGCACAACCTTTCTTGAGGGCCCATTCACCGGCGGTCGCGACCGCGCCGTAGACGCCGCGCGACCCGGACGATGGACCAGTAACGACGCAAGGTGCGTCTTTGTTTAGCGTCGCGGGAATCTGCACGACCATCGCCACGCGCTGCTTGCCCGTGCCGTCGTCGGCGTAGGCTGTGTATTCCACGCCCGCGATCTTGCCCTCTCCAGCGCCAGCGACGCCATTGGCATCTACATTTGGTCCGTACAGTACGCCATACCCACCGTTGGTAGTGATGTCGACCAACGCACGGTAATTGTTGTAAATCGCAAGGCGACGCAGCTCGCCGGTGGTCGGGTTGAGTGGCTCTGCGATGGCCGGAGCGACAGCACTTTGCAGGCCTGATTTGCCGAGCCCTGCGGTCAGCAAATCATCCGTTGATCCATCGTAAGTGGTGCGCAGCGTGGTGCCCGCGACAAAAGAGGGGGCTAAGTTCACCACAACGCTGCTATCGGAGCCGCAGGCGGAAAGTGTTAATGCCGTGCTCACGAGTGTGAGCGCCAAGGCGGGGTGTCGCGTTTTGTTCAAGTTGGGTCTCCAGAGACAGGTAGAAATCCGCTCGCAACCACCGTAGGACTTTCGGCCAACAGGAGTCGCTAGCGTCGCACATTTCATAGGAACAGATCGACCACTTTTCGCTGAGTTCGCATGCGAAATGATGTCGAACTGTGCGTCGTCAGTATAGGCGTGTTGAAGCACCTTGGAACGTGATTTAACGCAGTGGGAGCGCATTTTTCTTACGTCAAATTTGCGCGTCCATAAAACAAAAACGCCGACTGAAATTAGTCGGCGTTTTCGTTAGACGTTTGCGTTGTTCCAGGCTGCGGGGCTGCGCCTGAAATCAGTACCTAGTTGACGTTACCAGCGCCGTCACGGATCACGGGAGAGCGCTTTGTTGGTCGCCCAGTTCGGTGGGTGGGCGCTCTGTGATGGGTCGCCCGCTCGATTGCGATATGCCTGCCGGATTTCCCAGTTTGTTGCTGCGACCGATCATACGCGCATCTCCGATGGCCAAGCCGCCGACACTGGCGGGCGCAGCGACGACGGAAGATTTCGCTTGCGGGCTGCATGAACCATTGGCCCGGTAAGCGAGCGCCGCAGCAAGTTGCCCTTCGGCCGGATCGCCCAGCTGACGCGTCAAGTCGTCGGCGACGGTACAAGTTGGCGCGAAACCGTCAACGTAGTCACCTTCGCCCTTCGCGTTGGCGCCGGTGAATTGAATCGTGAAGTAAGCCGTTCCGCAATTGTCCGTGCCGTAGAAGCCGAATGGCTTGCCGCATGTCGCCTTACTGCCGATCAGGATCACCTGCGCATCAATGCCTCGTAGCGCGTTAATGAATGCCTCAGAGGCCGAGCAGCTGTTGCCGCTTGTCAATACAAACACGCGTGGAAGATTCAAGGTGGGCAATGCTTGCCCAGAGGCGACGCCGCCGGGATACCCAGAGCCGCCGTTGTAGAACGGCGTGTCCTCGTCGGGACCGAATGGCTTCTTGTCGTTGGTCTTTGAGCGCTCGAAAACCTTGCCTGCCGTGCGGCTAGAGCCCGCGATCATGTAGCCCAGCTGCGATGCAATGTAGAGATAGCCACCACCGTTGTAGCGAAGGTCGAGCACCAAGTCATTCACGCCAGCGTTTCGCAGACCAGTGATGGCGCCTGCTATCGCTCCCTCGGCGGCGAAAGAGTTAAAGGTAGTGAAGGCGATGTATCCCACCTTTCCCGTCGGCGTGTTGATAACGCCGCTGACGGGCACCGCCTGAAGCGAAAGTTGCGCGGACGTCAGCGTGACGGTTTTGTTGGCGCCGCCGCCTGCGGGCGCCAGTACGAGCACGTGCGATTCGCCAAGTACGGATGGGAAAAGACCGGCGTTAAGTGTGTTTATGCCCGACTGGGTGTTCGAATTCACCAGATCCACGCCGTCGACTCGCAAGACGCTGTCTCCGCGTTTGACCCCAGCTAAATCGGCAGGCGATCCAGGATCGACAACCGCAACGAGAAGCTGTCTTGGAGGGGTGTTTCGGATCATTGACCACGTGATTCCGTACCCATAAACGATGCCCGCATTGGTGCTTTCGAGTTCGGACGTCGCGAGCGAGTAATGAAACCCCGGTTTGTCTTTCGCTAAACCCGAAAAGCTCACGGCGGGGGACTTCAGCGGCGCGAAATAGCTCGCGCCGGACGCGTATCCGGCCGAGCTGATGTTCGGAATTTCTCGGTACCAAAGGTAGGTTTCATCACTAAAGGCACGCACCCAATTGAGCTCGTCCGACAGCGATCCCTGACGATCGGGATAAGGCCGCCCCGTTAGCGGACTGGAGCCACTTCGCGGATTAACACAACTATTTTCTACGCTTGCTGCCGACGTGAATTGAGGGCGCGGCGTTGACTGCGTAGCGCTCGTGACGCAGAAAGCGACGCCCTCAGCACTCCAGCCTTGGCTCAGCATGTCGGCGTACGCAGACTGGCTGACCGTATAACGGTGGTTTGGTACGTCAACCTGCGACGCACCGCGTAGCGTCCGGTAAACAGGCACCGGAGCGCTAGTCGGACACGTGCCTGCGGTTGGTCGCGTGACGGCGAAGTCCAGCCCTTCGTTGTAGAAATTTGTAAAGTTGTAAGACGCGATGAGTGCGCAGTCGGCGCTGAGTCCGTAGAAGTGCGACGAAAAAGGCGCGCTGCTGTTCGCCGCCCAGTTTGATCCTGTGAGATCAATTCGATATCGACAGACGCTGTCTTGCCCCGCTACAGCGCTCGCCGCGGCGGTGGCGGCGAACGTCATACCCGTGCGTTGAAATTCGGGTACGCCGTCGAGTGCTGCCTGCTCGGCTGCGCGGCCCGTCAAAAAATACGCTGCGATCTTGGTGTTGTAGTACTCCACCACCGTAACGGCAGTTTGAGCAGATGCCGGTGCGGAGCATAGGCCGAGAAGAATGGGTAGGGCCGAGGCGAACGCCGCGGCAAAGCGAGAAAGAAAAGAGCGATTCATTGAGCGCATCAGGGTGGTGACGATAGAGTGGTATTGATTATGACGTTGTCGTGGTCAATTTCGTGCCACAATTTTTGCAAATGTCG
>DAINAJ010000103.1:0-11808 GCA_036733505.1 Casimicrobium sp. | reverse complement strand
CGGGTGTGACGGACTTGCACGGCGCGACTTGGCGCGTGATGCCCGATCGCATCGAGGCGGGCACCTTCGCCTGCGCCGTCGCGGCGGCGGGTGGCGAGATCACGCTCCTGGATGCGCCGGTGTCGTCGATGGACGCGATTCTCGACAAGCTGCGCGACGCCGGTTGCGACATAGCGATCAACGGCACCTCAATCACCGTCGCCCGCAAAGGTGCGCTCAAGGCCGTGAGCGTGAAGACTGCGCCGTATCCAGCGTTTCCGACCGATATGCAAGCACAGCTCATGGCGATGAACGCTGTGGCCGAAGGCACAGCTGTGATGACCGAGAATATTTTCGAGAATCGCATGATGCACGTGTCCGAACTGTCGCGCCTCGGCGCAAACGTTGAGGTCACGGGCAACACGGCGGTGGTGCAAGGCGTGAAAGCGCTCAAGGGTGCTAACGTGATGGCCACCGACCTTCGCGCGTCAGCGAGCCTTGTCATCGCAGGCATGTGCGCGTCGGGCACCACGATGATTGATCGGATTTATCACCTTGACCGTGGCTACGAGCACATCGAAGACAAGCTCATCGGCCTTGGCGCGAGCATCGAGCGGATTTCGACGTGATTACGTTTGCTCTTTCCAAGGGACGCATCCTTGACGACACGCGCCCGCTGTTGCGCACGGCAGGCATTGATGTCGTCGAAGACCCGGAAGCCTCTCGCAAACTGATCCTCGCGACGCAACGCGACGATGTTCGCGTTGTCATCGTGCGCGCCAGCGACGTTCCAACCTACGTGCAGCAAGGCGGCGCGGACATTGGCATTTCCGGCAAAGACGTGCTCATGGAGTCTGACACTGCGGGGCTGTACGAGCCACTGGACCTGAACATCGCAAAGTGCCGCTTGATGGTCGCGGTGCCAGAAACCACGGACTATGAGCAACTCGTCCAACGCGGTCGCCGCCTACGCGTCGCCACGAAATACATCGACACCGCGCGCGCCCACTTCGCGCAAAAAGGCGTGCACGTCGATCTGATCAAGCTATACGGCTCGATGGAACTCGCGCCGCTCGTAGGCATCGCCGACGCGATTGTCGACGTGGTGAGCAGCGGCGCAACGCTCAAGGCGAACCATCTCAAAGCCGTGGAAAAAATCGCCGACATTTCCGCGCGATTGATTGTCAATCAAGCCGCACTAAAAACCAAACGCGACGCCATCATGCCGATCATCGAAAGCTTCGCGCGATCGATTGATGCGCGGGGATGATTGGGCCAACGCGATTGGCACGTTTTCATGAAGTGGCGATTTCCAATTCGGTCTCTCGTAATCGCTTGTCTTGGCGGCTTGGTTGCGGTCTCAGATGCAAAGGCTCCCAACGCGGGAGATCTGAGCGCCTTACTCGATGTTCGAAGCGCGTCTTTGGATCAACTTAAGGGTGCCGTCGCCCAAGGCGATGGTTTGTTGCAGCGCATAGGCGAAGTCGCCGATGACCGTTACTTCGCACTTGTGACATGTGAGGGTTCGGGCGTATTCACATGCTTCACATTCGTGTACCTATGCGCCGACTCTGCGAATTGCGTTCTTGCGACAATTCGATCTTCTGAAAACGTGGCGCCCACGATTCAACATGACCGGAATGCTGGTCTTCTTCAGCTGACTGAGGGCATCAAGGTAGTGCTGACTTTGCCACTTTCGTACATGCCACGCGCTACGCGCTCGTATGTGCCGCCGCCGAATTTGATAGAAAAAAGATGAAGATTCTTAATTCCAACCAGCCCGATTTCCTCGCTTCGCTTGATGCACTGACGCATCACGCGGGCGCGTTGGACGATGGCGTGGACGCGACGGTTGCGGCGATTCTTTCGGACGTGCGCGCGCGTGGTGACGCGGCAGTGCTGGAGTACACACAAAAGTTTGATCGACTCGACGCGCCGAACATGGCCGCGCTGGAGTTAACGAAAACTGAAATGAAAGCGGCGTTCGACGCGCTCACACCCGAGCTGCGCGACGCACTCACGCTGGCGCGCGATCGCATCGAGGCTTATCACCGCCGTCAACTCGCCGAGGGTTGGCGCTACACCGAGGCCGACGGCACGCAGCTTGGCGTGCAGATCACGCCGCTGGATCGCGTCGGTCTCTATGTGCCTGGCGGCAAGGCGGCGTACCCGTCGTCGCTCCTGATGAACGCGGTTCCGGCGAAGGTCGCGGGCGTGCGCGAGATCATCATGGTGGTTCCGACGCCGGATGGATTGAAGAATTCAACGGTGCTGGCGGCAGCGCATTTGGCGGGTGTGGATCGCGTGTTCACTATCGGTGGCGCTCAGGCTGTAGGTGCGCTTGCGTTCGGTACGGCGACAGTACCCGCCGTGGACAAAATTGTGGGGCCGGGCAACGCGTATGTTGCGGCGGCGAAGCGGCGCGTCTTCGGCATCGTCGGCATTGACATGATCGCTGGGCCGTCGGAGATTTTGGTGATCGCCGACGAAAACGCGAACCCGGATTGGGTCGCGATGGATTTGTTCTCGCAAGCCGAGCACGACGAAGTGGCGCAATCGATTTTGCTAACGCCGTCGGACGCGTTGATTGCCGCCGTGCAAGCGAGCATTGCAAAACTCTTGCCGTCGATGCCGCGCAAAGACATCATCGCCGCATCTCTTGCTGGGCGTGGCGCAATCGTGAAGACGCGTTCGCTCGAAGAGGCGTGTGAGATTAGCAACCGCGTCGCGCCGGAGCACCTTGAACTCTCCGTTGCCGATCCTGAAAAACTACTGACGATGATTCGTCATGCGGGCGCGGTATTCATGGGTTACGGCAGCAGCGAGTCGCTGGGCGATTACGTCGCGGGCACGAACCACGTTTTGCCGACGTCGCGATCGGCGCGTTTTTCGTCACCGCTCGGCGTGTACGATTTCCAGAAACGCACGAGCTTGATCTACGCATCGAAAGCAGGCGCAGCAACTCTCGGCAAAGCGGCTGCAACGCTCGCGTACGCGGAAGGTTTGCAGGCTCATGCGCGGGCGGCTGAGATGCGTAACGAGTAGTTTTTTTAGCCACAGATTTACACAGATAAACACAGATTATTTTTCTTGAGCGGATTTGAAAATCCGTGTTCATCTGTGTAAATCTGTGGCAAAAGTCCTACAGGGTATTGCGCAATATTTTTTGTAGGCAGGCCGTGCCCGCCCTACGAGTAACGTGAACCGTTTCTGCCACTGTAGGAACGATAAGAAGGTAGTGCAATGAATCGCTCTGAATTAATCGCAAAAACCATCCGCCCCGAAGTGCAATCCATGCGCGCGTATCCCGTTACGCCACCGTGGAAGGGCATCAAGATCGAGCTGATGGAAGACAACCACCTGGACTCGCCCGAGGCCGCACCCGAGATGCGCGCGGCGTTGGCCAAAGCGGTCTCCGAGGCGGCGTTTAATCGCTACCCCGATCCGGCCGCGCCGAAGCTCAAAGCGAAGCTGCGCGAGAAGCTGGGCATTGCCGCTCACCACGGCATTTTGCTTGGCGCGGGGTCCGACGAAATCATCTCGCTCGTGTCGCAAGCGATCCTCGCGGGCGGTGGCACCGCGCTCTCGCTGGAGCCTTCGTTTGCGGTGTTCAAGAACGCTGCGCTCGCGGTTGCGGGGCGCTTCGTCGGTGTTTCGCTCAACGCGGATTTTTCGTTGAACTTCGACGCGACACTCGACGCGATCAAACGTGAGCAACCGAAGCTTGTCTGGGTGGTGTATCCCAACAATCCGACCGGTAACGTCTACCCCGACGCCGCCATCGAAGCGATCATCAAAGCCGCGCCGGGTCTCGTGATCATTGACGAAGCCTACGAGCCGTTTGCGGGCCGTTCGTGGAAGGATCGTCTCGACGAATTTCCGAACGTGCTCGTGATGCGTACGCTCTCGAAGATCGGCCTCGCGGGCGTGCGCCTTGGCTACATTTTCGGTGCGCCGGAATGGATCAACGAAATCGACAAAGTGCGCGGGCCGTTTAACGTCGGCGTGTTGCAGCAAGTCGCCGCCGAAGTGTTGCTCGATCATTACGGCGAATTGCAGCGCCACGCAAAGCTCATGGTCGCTGAACGTGAACGCTTGTTTGCGGCGCTCTCCGCGATGCCGGGCGTGACGCCGTTTCCGTCGGCTGCGAACTTTGTGCTCGCGCGGTTTGCGGATGCGGCGGCGGTGTTTGAGGCGCTCAAAGCGCGCGGCATTCTTGTGCGCAACCTTTCGGCGATGCATCCGCTGATGGCTGGCACGCTGCGCATTTCCGTCGGCACCGGCCCCGAGATGGAAGCATTGCTCGGGGCGTTGCGGGAAATTCTGTGAGCGCTTGCGAGTGAGCAGTGCATGGCGCATCGCCCGTGCTCGCGATAAGGTCATTCCGCAACCCCTTAAAATTGCATCATTCCAATCGCATTTTCAAAGCAAAGGCACAGTCCCATGAGCGCACTTCCTGACGACCTCAAACAAGCGATCGACGAAATAGTTGGCTCCAACCGCGTTGTGCTCTTCATGAAGGGCTCTCCGCAAGCGCCGATGTGTGGCTTCAGTGCGTCTGCCGTGAAGATGCTCGCTGATGCTGGCGCTGGCGATTTCGCCTACGTGAACGTGCTCGAAGACAACGAAATTCGCGAAGGCATCAAAGCGTATTCGTCATGGCCCACGATCCCGCAGCTCTACATCGACAAAGAATTCGTCGGCGGCGCGGACATCATGCGCGAGCTGCACTCAAACGGTGAATTGGCGACGATGCTGGCTGCGTAACGCGGGACACTAGGTGCATTGGAGCGTGGTTACACGTCTGATCGCTTGAAGTAGTAGCAACTTTACGCGCGAAACGACTGCTGAGCGGTCGTTTAATCGATATTTTCGCGTAAGTCGATATTCGAAGAAAATGCGCCCCAAGCGCCGCCAGGCGGTCGCCGGACGCGAAAAGCTGTAGACAACCTGCGTTCGTCGCCGAATACCTGTTGCGCGTATTCGCTCCACGCAGCCCGTGGATCCCGCCGCTCCTACAATAGAGCCTATGAACGCCCCCACTTCCCGCTCTGCGCGCATCGAGCGCAACACCAAAGAAACGCAAATCACTGTCGCCGTCAATCTCGACGGTTCCGGCGTCGCCGATCTGCAAACCGGCGTGCCGTTTCTCGATCACATGCTGGATCAACTTGCACGCCACGGCATGATGGACGTGACGGTGCACGCCAAGGGCGATTTGCACATCGATGCGCACCACACCGTCGAAGACATCGGCATCACACTCGGTCAGGCTTTCAAGCAGGCCGTGGGCGACAAAGCGGGCATCAATCGTTACGGACATTCGTATGTGCCGCTCGACGAGGCGCTTTCGCGCGTCGTGGTTGATCTTTCCGGGCGTCCGGGACTTGAGTTTCATGTGCCGTTCACGCGCGCGATGATCGGCACGTTCGACGTGGATCTCACGCACGAATTTTTTCAAGGCTTCGTGAATCACGCACTCGTGAGTTTGCACATCGACAACCTGCGCGGCGACAACGCACATCACCAATGCGAAACCGTGTTCAAAGCGTTCGCCCGCGCGCTGCGCATGGCCTGCGAGCGCGATGCGCGCGCGGCAGGAATTGTGGTGTCGACCAAGGGCGTGCTTTGATCGTTTTGATGGCATTGGCGCTATGAAAACTATCGCGATCGTTGACTACGGCATGGGCAATCTTCGCTCGGTGGCGAAGGCGTTCATGCACGTTGCGCCGGATCAGCGCGTGCTCATTACGAGCGACGTGAACGAAATTGAATCCGCTGATCGCGTGGTACTGCCCGGCCAAGCTGCGATGCCTGAGAGCATGGCGGCGCTCAATGCCTCGGGCTTGCGTGGTGTGCTCGATAAAGTGTCGCGCGAGAAACCGTTTCTCGGTGTGTGCCTCGGCTTGCAAATGTTTTTCGATACGAGCGAAGAGGGCCTGACCAGTGCGGGCACGCCTGCGCTCGGCTGGATTCCCGGCAAAGTCGTGCGTTTTCCGAAGCCACATCTGGACACAGATGGCAGCACACTCAAAGTGCCGCACATGGGCTGGAACGCCGTGCGCTTTCCCGGCGCGATGAGTGCGCATCCGTGTTGGGCTGGCCTCAACAATTCCGTCGATGGGACCGCGTTTTATTTCGCGCATGGCTTCTACGCTGTGCCCGAAGATAGTGCGGTCGTCGCGGGCGTGGCGGACTACCCAAACCCAATCTGCGTCGCTGTCGCACGCGCGAACATTTTTGCGGTACAGTTCCATCCTGAAAAGAGCGCCGACGCGGGTTTGCGGGTGCTCAAGAATTTCTCACTCTGGAAAGGTGAACAGTGAGCGGTGAACAGTGAATCGTGGTGCCTTCACCACCAACCGCTGCGCCCGAATCTCACCACTGCTCACCGCTCACTACTCACCGCTCACTTGTAACAATCATGCTAGTCATTCCTGCCATTGATCTTAAAGACGGTCATTGCGTGCGCCTTCGTCAAGGCGATATGGACAACGTCACGGTGTTCTCCGAAGACCCGGCCGCGATGGCGCGACATTGGGTCGACCAAGGCGCGACGCGCTTGCATCTGGTGGATCTCAACGGTGCGTTCGCAGGCAAACCAGTCAATGAAGGCGCGATTAAGTCGATCCTTGCGGAAGTCGGCGACGACATCGACGTGCAACTCGGCGGCGGCATTCGCGATCTCGACATCATTGAGCGCTACCTCGACGACGGCATCAACTACGTCATCATCGGCACCGCCGCGATCAAGAATCCGGGCTTCCTGCACGACGCATGCAACGCCTTCCCTGGCGCCGTGATCGTGGGCCTCGACGCGAAAGATGGCAAGGTCGCCACCGATGGCTGGAGCAAGCTCACAGGCCACGACGCGCTCGATCTCGGCAAGCGCTTTGAGGACTACGGCATCGAAGGCATCATCTACACCGACATTGGCCGCGACGGCATGGGCACCGGCATCAACATCGAAGCCACAGTGCGCCTCGCACAGCCTTTGCGTGTGCCGGTATACGCGTCCGGCGGAATTCATAACGTCGAACACATCAAAGCACTGAAGCCGTTCGAGGCGGAAGGCATCGCAGGCGTTGTTTGCGGCCGCGCGCTGTACGAAGGTACGCTCGACTTCGCTGCCGCGGTTGCCGCGCTGCGTTAGTTTGAAAGGATCACATCGTGAGCAGTGAACTTCGATCGCACCGAGACCTCGTCGTCTGGCAAAAGAGCCTCGATTTCGCTGAAACGATTTACCGACTCACGGCCAAATTTCCGGCAAACGAACAGTTCGGCTTCTCCATGCAATTGCGCGCTGCCGCGACCGCGATTCCATCGGGCATCGCGTCGGGCGCTGCGCAAGGCAACAACCATGACTTCGCTGATCAAGTGAGCACATCGCTCGGTGCGCTGGCGCAGGTTGAAACGCAACTAGAACTCGCGACCAAGCTCGGTCTGCTGGAAGCGTCACAATCGCTCACCCCGGAGATTCTGCAGCTCATGCGCATGCTCATGCGGCTGCGGCAATCTTTGCTTGATAAGCAGTAGCCGTTGGCTCGCGCACTATCTTGATGCCGCGTATGACGCGCCCCCGCATCATCTTTGTGGACGTTGACGACACGTTGATTCATTCGTACGGCAAGAAGCGTATTCCGATGCCTGCCGTAGTGTCGGAAGTGCGGCGTCTGTTTGAAGCCGGCGAGTCAATGTATCTGTGGAGCTCAGGGGGCGCGGATTATGCACGCGAATCTGCTGTCGAGCTTGGCCTTGCCGATTGTTTTCTCGCTTTCCTACCCAAGCCGGACGCGTACATCGACGACCAATCGGTTGAAGATTGGCGGTTTTGCCAACACGTGTTGCCCGGCAATGCCCGTGACCTCTAAATTCTAAAAAATGCTCTGCAAACGAATCATTCCCTGCCTAGATATCAAAGACGGTCGCGTCGTGAAGGGCGTCAATTTCGTTGGCTTGCGCGATGCGGGCGATCCGGTGGAAGTAGCGAAACGCTACAACGATCAAGGTGCGGACGAGCTGTGCTTTTTGGACATCACCGCGAGCGTCGAAGCGCGTGGATTGCTTTACGATTTGATCGAGCGTGTGGCCTCGCAGGTGTTCATTCCATTGACCGTTGGCGGTGGTGTGAAAACGGCCGAAGATTTGCGGCCGTTGCTGAACGCGGGCGCGGACAAAGTGAGCATCAACACGGCTGGCGTCAACACGCCGAATCTCTTCAACGAGGCTAGTCACTTCTACGGCGCACAGTGCGTCGTTGCCGCGATTGATGCAAAGAAGCGCACCAATGGCGACGGCTGGGAAGTGTTCGTGCATGGCGGGCGCACGCCCACCGGCAAAGACGCTATTGCCTGGGCGCGCGAGGTGGCCGACCGTGGTGCGGGCGAAATCTTGCTCACGAGTATGGATCGCGACGGCGCAAAAATCGGTTTTGATCTGGAGCTAACCCGCGCGATTGCCGACGCGGTAAGCATCCCCGTGATCGCCTCCGGCGGCGTTGGCAATTTGCATCATCTGGTCGACGGCGTGGTCAAAGGCGGTGCCGACGCCGTGCTTGCTGCGAGCATCTTTCACTATGGGGAACACACCATCGGTGAAGCGAAATCGATGATGCGTGCTGCGGGGATTCGCGTTCGCTAGTTCAGGCACGAAGCGACGCCAAGTCGTCGCCTACAAGGGGAACGTGCGGCGCAAACTGCGCGCGGGTGAGATGTAGGCGCGGACTTGGCCGCGCTCCTCGGTTACACGAAGCGACGCAAAGTCGTCGCCTACAAGTCGGCTAAACGATCGGTTTAGACCACGTTGTTCGCTACGACAGCAACAGCGCCACCACAAATATCCCGATCATCATAAAGACGAGCACTAGCTTCACGACGGTGCCAACGAGTAGTCCGATCCACGTTGCGAAGCCCACCTTCGCGGCTTGTCTGGTGTCTTTCTGCGCGATGTACTCGCCGATGGCTGCGCCGACAAACGGCATGAACAACACGCCGACGAGTCCCATGAAAATCCCGGCAATCGTGCCGAGCGCAGCGCCGATCAACGCCCATTTGCTGGCGCCGACTCGCTTCGCGCCCATCACGGTCGCCACGTAATCGGTGACCCACGCGACGACGGCCAGAACCGCGATGATCGCCACCACCCACGGCTTCACGCGCGTGAAATCGTCGAGCCAAGCGCCGAGCACCACACCGCCGAGCACCAAAATCGTCCCCGGCAGCGCGGGCAATATCGTGCCTGCGACGCCGACGGCGATCAGCAATACAACGGCGATCCAGCCCAGTGCGTGTGCGTCCATGTCGAGTCCTCGTGAGTTGCGGAGTGTGTTCGTTGCGCCGCGCGGTAAGTCTGCGGCGTTGCCGTCTACCACGACGCTCGCAGTAGACCACGCGATTCGGCGAAAATTCAGTGTAGCCTGCCAGTGTTTCAACGCGTCGTCGCTGGCGGTCGCCTCGCGACGCTGGCGAGGTCTGCGACATCTTCGTTGCCCTCGGTTTCGGTGTACAGCTTTATGCCTCCAACGACTGCCACAGCTGCGTTCTGTGGCGTTTATTTAATAAGTTGATTAGTATGAAAAACGCGCTCAAAGCCAATGCTGGCTGTCGTTCGAACGAAAAGCTGTACGATGGCGTTATCAACGCGGACACGTTACGCACGCGACCTCGCACTCGCGCGCGCGCACTCGCAACCGTAGTCACCGCCGCGTTCGCCGCTGCGCCGATGATCGCGTCTGCCATTGACGTGGTCGAGTATTACAACCGCAGCCTCGACGCGTATTTCCTGTCCGGACGCGCCACTGAACAAACGTTGCTCGACGCGGCGGCGGACTTTTCTCGCACCGGCATGCGCTTCACGGCTGAGCCCGCGGCCAACGCCGCGTCGCTCGGGTTGGCGTCGATTTGCCGCTATTACGTCTCGCTCGCGACACCCTTTGTGAGTAGCCATTTTTATGGCCGCGACGACACCGACTGCGCGCTCATTCGCTCGCTCACTCCACAAGGATTTGTTGGCGAAGGCTTGGACTTCGCAGTCACACCCGCGAGCGCTGGTGCGTGTCCCGCCCAAGCGCCCGTCGCGGTCTACCGAAGCTTTAGGACGGCGAAAAATGGACGAACCTCGAATCATCGCTACACGGTGAGCGCAGCAAGCTACGCCGCGACTCTCTCGACTGGCTGGGAAGGCGAGCAGGTCGCGTTTTGCGTAAGCGCCGCCACCGACGTCGCCGCGCCGATCAGCGAAAGCTTCAAACGCGTCGTGTCGGCCGCGTCCACACCGTTCGCCGCGGGCTGCAACGCGCCCGCCAGCGGCACGCTGTATTCAAGCGCCGAAGTCGAGCCGTCGCTCGCTCGCAACCCGCGTGACCACAATCACATGCTCGCCGCGTGGCAACAAGATCGCTGGTCGAATGGTGGCGCGCAGGGGCTCGCCGGGGCCGTCACGTTTGATGGCGGCCGAACGTGGCAACAAAGCACCGCGCCGTTCTCGCGATGCAGCGGCGGCACAGTAGCCAACGGCGGCGACTACGAACGTGCGAGCGACCCGTGGGTGACGGTCGGGCTTGACGGTGTCACGTATCAAATGGCGTTGGCAGTGAGCGGCGAGAGCTTCACCAACAGCGGGCTCAGCGCCATGCTCGTCTCACGAAGTAGCGACGGCGGACGCACCTGGGCGCAGGCGCAAACCTTGGTGCGCGATTTGTCGGCAGATATTTTTCACGACAAAAACATGATGGTTGCGGACCCCAACACCGCGAGCCACGCCTACGCCGTCTGGGGCCGCTTGAGCGCCAACGGCACCGGCCCCGCGTGGTTCACACGCACCACCGACAGCGGCGCGACGTGGGAGCCATCGCGTGCGATTTACGAACCCGGCAATACCAATCAAACGTTCGGCAACCAGATTGTCGTGCTGCCCGACGGTACGCTCGTGAACGTTTTTCTCGCCATCATCCGCACGGGAAGCACGACCAATTCGCCCGGCAGTGAGTTTCGCGTCGTTCGCTCCACCGACAAAGGCGTGACGTGGAGCGCGCCGATCACCATCGCCCGCTCGCTGAGCGTCGGCACAGTCGACCCCGAAACCTCCGCGCCGATGCGCGACGGCGCGGGGCTCGCGTCGATCGCCGTCGGCAAAGACGGCGTACTGCACGTCGTGTGGCAAGACGCGCGCTTCGGCTTCGGCAACTACGACGGCGTTGCGTACTCGCGCTCGACCGACGGCGGACGCAACTGGACCAATCCCGTGGCGGTGAACTCGCGCATCGACGTGCCCGCATTCGTGCCGACGGTGCACGTGCGCGACGACGGCGTTGTCGGTGTGAGTTACTACGACTTTCGCGACAACACCGCAGCCGCCGGCTCGTTACCAACGACGTATCGACTCGCCGTCTCCAGCGACGGCATGACCTGGCGCGAGAGCGAGATCAACGCCGCGTTCGAGATGAACCGTGCGCCGATTGCGCGCGGTCGTTTTCTGGGTGACTACCAAGCCCTCAGCAGCAACGCGAGCGCGTTCTCCGCGCTCTACGTGCGCACCACCGCGCCCAATCAAAGCGCGAATGCGAGTGACATCACCGAAGTGATGTTCGCCAACCTCGCAGACGGCTCGCTCAAGCGTGCCGCGCAAACCTATCGCGCAACCCCCGCACCGGCCGATTTCGTGCCGTCACAGGCGTTGCTCGCGCGCGTGGCGCAAGCCACCGAACGCGCGGTCGCATGGCGCATGCGTGGCGCTGCGTTTGACAGAGCGGGATCCAATCCACCGAACTTAAGCGGTTCGCAAGTGATTTTTTGACACAGATTTCACTGATGAGTTAGTTGATTTACACAG
>DAINAJ010000102.1:10448-11840 GCA_036733505.1 Casimicrobium sp. | reverse complement strand
CAGCTTCGGGTTGCCAAGCCGTGGTTGTGGTTGGCGGCCAGATAACGTGGTTGCCCTTGCGGCAAAAGCTGGAAGCCTCCGGCGTTTCGCTGTTTGAGTTGTTGCTACCGGCTACCGGTAAGGTGCTCGTCTCGACAGATCGCGTGATTGACCTCCGTGAAAGCGCCATGCGCCAGCACGGCAGTACCCCAACATTGGCGCTATTCAAAGCACTCCCAACGCCAGTTTCGAGTGCGGCGACCGATGAGCCGACCGCCTCTGCACCGCGTGACGCGTCGTTCGCGGCCAATGCAATTTTGGGGACCGTCAAGTCAAAATCCAACGGCTACGGCATTGTCAGCCGTAAAGATGGGTTGGGCGATTTGCAATTCTTACCCGGTCACGTCGCCCCGCCAGGGTTTGAATATGTTGAGGTTGGCGACGTCGTGCGCTTTGACGTTGTTAAGTCCCCGGCCGGAAAATGGTTAGCTCAACGCGTCGTTCGGTCATGAGAAACACGGTGACAGAGCCCGCGCGATGTCGCCTTTGTGCATCAATATTCGTCCTTTAAGATGCACGCCTCGGTGTCGTGCAACTTGATTATTTGAGTTTTGAATTGATCGGCATCCAATGGTCACTTTGCGAATTTGGTATCCCCGGACGATAGATCGACTAAAGGTAGGATTTAGTTCGATTGAGATTGGTGGCCCGTACGGCGCCGCGTACATGAGTCTCCGACCGGTCAAATCTGACCGTAGAGGATCGCCGCACGCACGCACAGCCTCCTTGGCCGACGACGTCAAAGCCGAGGGTGGTGAAACGTCGCACGTCTGGCTGTTCACTCGCCTCAACGAAAAGCGAATGTTAGGCCTGTGGGATCAGCACATCGGCATTCAACTCACAGATGATGCAAAGATTGCGTCACACGATTGCTTTCAGTTCTGCGACAAGATGCTGGCTGCCGGACGCGGGGTCGTAGTTGATGCGTTGACGGCGAGCAGCCTGACCGAACGTGCGTTAGGTGCCCGTTACACACAAAGTCTTGCGACGACGGCACTCGACCTCGCCGCTCGCGCTGATCAATACTTAAAGTTGAGTCATTGGTAAAAAGATGTTGCTCATTTCGCACCTACGAAGGATCCACTGAATGGAACGCCTTGTTGATCTTGTGACGCCGCTGGGCGACGCGCTGTGGTTTCGGCAGATGACCGGGACTGAGGCGTTGTCGTTGCCGTTTGAGTTGGACGTGGTGATGCACAGCAAAAGCTCTGGATTAAGCGCAAAGGCCGTGCTCGGCAAACCGTTCACGCTCAAGGTTGCGACCGAGCAGCCGGGGGCGCAGCGTTTCTTCAACGGAATTTGCACGCGCTTTGCCAGCGCTGGGCGGGAAGGTGAACACCTGATTTACACCGC
>DAINAJ010000102.1:5695-10348 GCA_036733505.1 Casimicrobium sp. | reverse complement strand
GATGAGGAGCACATTAACAGCTGGTTGGTGCGAGAAGAGGTTGACTCCGGCGAGTATTTCTCGGATGACTATGACTTCGAGCACCCGAAAGCCGATCTCAAAATTAAACGCGCAAACCCGTTGGGTCACTCGCACGACGCGTATCAGCAGTACCAGTGGCCCGGCGGATACGTTGAGCATGGCGACGGCGAAATGTACGCTGTTGTGCGCCTCGATACGCTGGAAGCCGAACACGAACGTACTCAAGCGCACACCAATTTGCGCACCATGGCTCCGGGCTACCGATTCACGCTAGCCCGCTGCCCTCGGGCAGACCAAAATCGAGAGTATCTCGCGCTTGCCGCGACATACTATTTTCGCGACAACGCGCGCATGTCGGCTGGCAGCGGTGCGGGAGACGCGGACTGGAGCATCACGGTAACGTCGCAGCCGACGGTGATGCCCTATAAACCGCAGCCGTTGACGCCGAAGCCGCGTACGCATGGCCCGCAGACTGCTCTCGTGGTTGGCCCCAAAGGGGAAGAAATTTATACCGACAAGTACGGTCGCATCAAGGTGCAATTTTATTGGGATCGTGTTGGTACAAAAGACGAAAACAGTAGTTGTTGGATTCGCGTTGCAACGCCGTGGGCTGGTGAGAAATGGGGAATGATTCACATTCCTCGGATCGGTCAAGAAGTGGTGGTCGATTTCATCGGCGGCGATCCCGACTATCCGTTGGTAACGGGTAGCGTTTACAACGCTGACCAAATGCCGCCGTATGCGTTGCCCGACAACAAGACGGCAAGCGGCGTGAAGTCACGTTCCACGAAGGGCGGCGGCGCGACCGATTTCAACGAAATTCGCATGGAAGACAAGAAGGGCGAGGAGCAGCTCTACATTCATGCACAAAAAAACTACGCTACCGTGGTTGAGCTGGATGAGGCTCGGACCGTTGGGCAAGACCGTGCTACACGAATAAATCGAGACGACGACCGCTTCGTTAAAAACGACGATCGTCATGTAATTGAAGGCAACCACACCGAACAAATTCAGAAGAACCAATCGGTCAAGGTCAAGGGTAATCAGAACAACACGGTTGACGGCGACCAGTCAAACGTGGTGCACGGAAATCGAACTCAATCGGTCGACGGAAACCAAAACGAAGAAACGTCAGGCAACCACCTAGAGTCGGTTCAAGGCAACCACGCACTGACGGTTTCGGGTGACGAGAACAATTCGATCCTGGGCAATCAAACCAACTTTGTGCAATCGGATCGTACAGCCATCATCATGGGCAGCGATAACTACGCGACCACCGGAAAGACCTCGCTAGTGTCGATGCAGGGATACTCCGTAACGACAGAGATGGAATATGCAGAGACGGCTACGCAACGCTCGGCCATGATCTACGCTACGGATGAGACAACAATAGGTGGGACACAAACCGAAACGATTGGGGCGAGTCGCAGCACGACGGTTGGTGCGTCCGACACCACGAATATTGCCGGTTCGCAAGTTTCAACAATTGGTGTCTCGCAGACTACGACTGTGGGCACAGCGCTGACCGCCACAGCGGGGGGCACCGTATCGATAACAGGCGGAGGGACTGTCACGGTTACCGCAGGAGGCATGGTCACGATTACTGGGGGCGGTGCAGTGACGATCACCGGCACGGCGATTATGCTGAACGCGCCAGTGGTCACATGCGCCGGCACGCTGATGGCAACCGCCGTCGTTTCTCCGTTTATCAGCCCATGTCCGACCAACAAGGCGTAGCGTCGCCCGTGCAGCCACGCGCGGACGCAGAACCGGTAGCTTTCAAGCGCTGGTCTGAAGATCGTATTCGCCAAGGGCTGACGTCAAGCGACGCATCGGAGCGGATAGCCGCTCTGTCGATGGTGATGCTGCCGGACTCGCCCGTTGACGCGTTAGTTGTTGAGATTGTTCGCTGCGCAGGGCTTTCTCGTGATGATGAGAACGCATTGCACATCGCGGCGTCGGCGCTGACGCTGATGGGGACGCCTGACTCGCAAAAAGTAGCCGTGGATGCGTTGGCGCTCCTCGCACGCGAGGACATGCCGCTGCCAACCCGCATCTGCGCTGCCAACGGATTCTGGTTGTACAAGACGGTGCCCGTAAGTGCGTGGCCTGCAGTTGCGAAAATGGTCTTTGCCGATGACTCGTTACTGAGACAAGTTGCGTTCGCGGCGGCGCTGCCGCACGCCCCGGCGGGAGCTAGCTACATCGCTGTCGCCACGGCGCATGCGGGGCCGCACGGCTGGACCACGGAGGGATTGGATCTACTCGGTGCGAGCGCCGGCGGCGACACGCGCAAGCAACAGCAGGTGGAGAGCTATGTATTGCAATCTCTGGAAGGAGCTACGCACCTTCCGTTGATCGTGGCTGGTTATAGTGCATTGGCGCGGATCAACCCTTCTGGTGCAGCAATTGGAGCGCTTGCGCAAGTTGCGGGGCGTGCGCCTACACCTGCCGAGGCGGAACTCGCGCTGAAAGCGCTGCGCCAACTGGGCGAATCCGCCAAGTTGGCAATCCCGGCACTGGTGGCCCAACTTACTGCCACCGATGACGTCGAGCGGGAAGCGCAACTATGCGAGACGCTGTTGGCGCTGGGAGTGTCGCAGAGTGAAGTGCCATTGACTCGAGTGGTCGAGCGGGTAGCACATGGACCTGATAGCGCGGTCGTGGCGCACTGCATGTTGCTTGGGCTGCACGGCAGGGCGTTTGCCGCTGCGGCTCCGATTGTTGCCAAACGATTTGATGTGGCCTCGGAAGGGTTGTGCCGGGTCCTTGACGCGGTTCATGAAATGCTTACGGGGCGGCCATTGCTTGTTGCGCCACCCCCATCGTCACGCTGAATGATTTCGGAGTAAACCCATGGCCGACCCGACCGACAAACTTGCCAAGACAATTGAAGACACGAAGGCCTTTGTTGACAAGGCCAACGAAAAGATGGACAAAGCTAAGGAGTTGCTCGACGACAACACCAAGCTCGTCAATCAAGCGCTCGCCGATTACGAAGAGGTTAAAGGGTTAATCGAGCAGGCGAAAGTGGACCTCGCAGCGGCACTGAAAGCCCTCGGCGACGGCGTCAAGGCCGCAGGAGAAGGTAATTTGCCTGCGCTTGTGGCGACTGTCGCGCAAAACGTCCCGAAGGTCATTGATGCGATCGCGCGTTACACCAAGGTCGTGGCGGATTTGAAGGAAAAAGTCGAGAATTACAAAAAGGCGGTCGAGAAAAATATCGAAGTCGTCAAGTCGTTTTAGAGAGTGGGGATCTGCACATGGGTGATCGAAGTCGCGTTGTTTGGTCCGAGGGCATGTTCCTCCGCCCCCAACACTTTCAGCAAGCGGAGCGCCATCGCGAGTACTCGACGCATCTTAGAGCTCTAGGCGGGGAGGGCCACTTCTGGGGCTTCAACAGCCTCACTTTAGATGCGACCTCCCTCGCAATCGGGAAAGTCGCGATTGCGCGCGCTAGTGGCGTCTTACCCGACGGCACGCCGTTCTCGTTTCCCGATCCGCATCAACCGCCCAAGGCGATTGACATTTCCGAAACGGTAAAGGGCAAACGGATTTTGCTGTGCTTGCCCGTTTATCGAACGGGTAGCGAGGAGGTTTCGTTTGACGACGACGCGCGATCATTGGCGCGTTACAGCGTTAACGAGGAAGATTCACCGGATCAAAATTCAGTTGGTGGTGAGCCAGCGCCGATCCAGACAGCACAGTTGCGCTTAAGGCTGCTGGCCGAAGATGAAGTACCAGAAGGTTGGATGACCATCGGGGTGTGCCAAGTCGTCGAGCGCCGCAATGACCTGTCTGTTGCGCTGGGGGACGCCTACATTCCGACGCTTGTTGTTGCGCATGAAAGCAGCGTGCTCTCCGGTTTTTTGCGGGAGCTGGCCGGTCTGCTCAGGCATCGCGGCGAAGCACTCGCTGCGCGGTTGTCGTCGCCGGGAAAGGGTGGTGTTTCGGAGGTCGCGGATTTCCTGATGCTTCAATTGGTCAATCGCTACGAGCCGTTGATTACACATCTATCGCAATTGCGAGCCCTTCATCCCGAGCGTCTCTACGCAGAGCTTTTGGCTCTTGCAGGTGACTTCACCACCTTCACACGCGACACGCGGCGTCCAGGTGATTATCCGACTTACAACCATGATGACTTGGCGGGGTGCTTCACTCCGCTGATGCAAGATCTGAGGCGCTCGCTCTCAATGGTGCTTGAACAAAATGCCTTTCAGATTGAGTTGCTTGAACGCGCTTATGGCGTTCGCGTTGCGGTTATCGCCGACAAAGAACTCATCAAGAGCGCAGTGTTCGTGCTCGCCGTCGCATCTGATTCGCCAGGCGAGCAGGTGCGTAAACTCTTTCCAACGCAAGTCAAAATTGGCCCAGTCGAGAAAATTCGCGATTTGGTCAACTTGCACTTGCCCGGCGTTGGATTGCGCCCGCTTCCAGTCGCTCCCCGGCAAATTCCGTATCACGCTGGGAACAACTATTTTGAGCTCGACACTTCGAGCGAATTCTGGCGTGGTCTAGAGCGCTCCGGCGGTTTAGCGATGCACATCGCGGGCGATTGGCCCGGCCTCAAACTTGAATTCTGGGCGATCCGCGCATGACCACGCCATCAAATCTCGATCCCTTCGCAATACT
>DAINAJ010000102.1:3048-5595 GCA_036733505.1 Casimicrobium sp. | reverse complement strand
TGGTCGAGCAAGTGCAACTATTTGATCGACGTGCTAGAGAAGCGCAGGTTCCTCCCGAAACTATCATCGCAGCGCGCTACGCGCTTTGCACAGCGCTCGACGAAACCGCGGCGAAAACGCCGTGGGGCGGCGGCGGCCAGTGGTCACGGCATTCGTTGCTCGTCACGTTTCACAACGAGACCTGGGGCGGTGAAAAGTTCTTTCAGGTGTTGGCTCGATTGGTGCAAGACCCTAAAAAGCATATCGATCTGATCGAACTCATGGCCGTCTGTATCGCGCTCGGTTTTGAAGGACGCTTCGGTGTTGTCGACAACGGTCGCACACAACTTGACACGCTGCGTCGGCGCTTGGTTGAAATTATTCACGGTGCGCGCGGCGAACATTTGAAAGCGTTGTCCGAACATTGGCGTGGTGCCGAATCGGACGGGAAATCGCGGTGGGGCTTCTTGCCGCTCTGGATAACGGTGGGCGCAACGCTCGCGTTGCTGACGGGTATTTTTCTCTTGTATTACTTCCTAATCGCGGACAAATCTAGCGGCGTGTTCAGTGCAATCAATGCGATTCGTCCACCTAAAGCGCAACAACTTAAACCTCAACCCGCACCCGTTGCACGCTTGGCGAAATTCCTTGAACCGGAAATTCGAGAAGGCCTAGTGACGGTGGACGATCAAGCCGACAGGAGCGTGATCGTATTACGTGGTGACGGCATGTTCGATAGCGGATCCACCGATGTGAAGACACGTTATCTCTCTGTGATCTCGCGAGTGGCTGACGCACTCAACGCGGTTCCTGGGGCAGTGCAGATCAATGGACACACGGACAACGTGCCAATTCGAGGCATGCGCCGATTCCCGTCCAACTATGAACTCTCGCAAGCGCGTGCCGACGTGGTTCGCTCGATGATTGATTCGCGACTAGCTGCCCGCGATCGAACTCGGTCGCAAGGACAGGCCGAGTCAATGCCAATCGACGTCAACACAACACCCGAAGGGCGAGCTAGAAATCGGCGCGTCGAGGTCACGTTATTGGTGCCTCCTGCAGAGCGCGATCGCGAGCTCGCGAACTCAAGCAAGGGAGCACAGTGATGCACTACCTTCGCTTGATATTTAGAAAGCTGTTTAACCGGACCACATTAACAGTTTTGTTGTTGCTCATCCTGTCGGCGATCATCTTTTGGGTGGGGCCGATGGTGTCGGTGGGCGATTTCCGACCTATTGCCGCTTTATGGGTTCGATGGACGTTGATTGCAGCTGTCTGGTTGCTGTGGCTCGTCAAATTGGGAATTCGGTGGTGGCGCGAACGAAACGTCAACGCTGCGTTGCTTGGGCAGTTGGCCAAGATGCAGAGCGCGTCGAAACCGGGAGACGCCGCGCCTGGCGGCGAGGAGGTTGCTGAACTCAACAAGCGGTTCAAGGATGCAGCAGACATCCTCAAAAAGACGCGCTTTTCGAGCACGGAGAAGGGGGGATTCCTCTCCGGCTTGTCGAAACAATACGTCTACCAGTTACCTTGGTACGCGTTCATTGGCGCGCCCGGCTCTGGCAAAACGACAGCGCTCATCAACGCAGGCTTGACGTTTCCGCTTGCAGAGCAGTTCGGCAAGGCCGCCATTCGCGGCGTTGGCGGTACGCGCAACTGTGATTGGTGGTTTACCAATGAGGCTGTGCTCATCGATACCGCGGGTCGCTACACAACTCAAGAGAGCAACGAGTCCGTGGATAAGGCGGAATGGCAAGGCTTTCTTGCTCTCCTCAAAAAATTCCGCCCGCGACAACCACTCAACGGCGTGCTGCTCACGCTATCAGTTGCAGACCTGCTGCAGATGACCACGCAAGAGCGAGAGGTTCACGCTGCGACACTGAAAGCTCGGTTGACTGAGCTGCGAGAGGGCTTGGGCGTTCAGTTTCCGGTGTACGTTGTCGTGACGAAATCGGATTTACTCTCAGGGTTCACCGAATATTTCCTGAATTACACGCGAGAAGATCGTGCGCAGGTGTGGGGCTTCACCTTGCCCTACGACCCAAAGTCAACCGACCCGATTCCGGTTCGCGAAGCGTTTGGTCGTGAGTTTGATTTGCTGCACCGTCGGATTAACGATGGTATGCAACAGCGGCTGCTCGATGAGCCAGATCTGTCTCGTCGCGCACTCGCGTACACACTGCCTCAGCAAATGGCTGGCATTCGAGATGTGCTATCGCGTTTGCTCGGCGCCGTGTTCAGCGAATCTAAATTTTCCGAACAGCCCATGCTTCGTGGCGTCTACTTTACGTCCGGCACGCAAGAAGGCACGCCGTTTGATCGTGTGCTGGGCGCAATGCAGCGCACCTTCCGCGTACCCGCGCGTGTTCGTCCTGCCGAGATTTCGGCGGGAACGGGCAAGAGTTTTTTCTTGCAAGACCTGCTGCAAAAAGTAATCTTTCGGGAACACTTCATCGCAGGCCGCAACCTCGCCGCCGAGCGCAAACTGCGGTGGTTGCGATGGGCTGGGATGGCCGCTTGCGGTTTGGCGTTCGTAGGAGCCAATCTCGCGTGGTGGTTCAGTTACGG
>DAINAJ010000102.1:0-2948 GCA_036733505.1 Casimicrobium sp. | reverse complement strand
GCACCGCCTGATAAGCCCGAGTTTGTCTATCAAGCACTTAAGGCCTATCTGATGCTCTACGACTCGAGTCGTCTCGACCCGAAGTTTATGAAGGCGTGGGTCACGGCTGATTGGCGTCGCTCGTTACCAGCAGACCTGCCCAATGAGTCTCGCGCTCAGCTGGCGGAGCACCTAGACAATCTATTGACCAAACACACGTTTGCGTCGCCGTTCCCTCAGAACGCGGAGTTGCTGCGTTCGGCGCGAGCGATTCTCCAGCAGCAGACTGCGGCACAACGTAACTACAGCCGTATCAAGTCCCGCCTATCTGGATCAGAGCTTCCCGAGTTCACGGTGCTCGCTGCGGCAGGCAACGAAGCGGCGACGGTGTTCACTCGCGTTAGCAAGAAACCTTTGAACGCGGGTGTTGAGGGCTACTACAGCGTCCGCGGATATCACGACTTTTTCAAGAAGGAATTGTTAGCCTCTGCTGTTGAAATGGCGCGCGAGGACTCTTGGGTGCTCGGGCTTCCCGCAACCACGTTGAAAGCTCAGCTCGATCCCGCAGAGTTGCCTCGCATGCAAACCGCGATCACGCGCATCTATCTGACCGAGTATGCGAAGACATGGGAAGACTTCGTTAACGACATTCGCCTAAAGCCTTCGGCGAGTTTACGAGACACTATTCAGATGGGACGGGTGTTGGCGGCTGTGGATTCGCCGCTGACGATGTTGGTGCGCACCGTTGGTCGCGAAACGACACTGTTGAAAACAGACAGTGGCGACCGAACTCTAGTTGAGCGCGGGGCCGAGAAGGTCGAAAAGTTCACCAAAGAAGTGGAAGCTGCGATTGGCTCGAACCCCCTAGGTACGAACGTGCCAGGGCTGCGCGATGAGAAACCCGAGTTCATAGTGCAAGGGCCGTTTCGGCGTCTGCGCGAGCTAGCGCAAGGTCCTCAAGGCAGTGCGCCTATTGATACCTTAGCGAAAACTATCCAGGAGTACGTTTTCAGCCTTGAAGCGGCGGAAAGCCAAATGAAGAATGGCATTACGACTCGCTCGCAAGAGGCGGAAAACCGCTTGCGATCGGAGGCAGCACGCATGCCGACGCCCGTTCGCGAAATTCTTGAAGCATTGTCTGGCTCAGCCGCTCAACAAGCGGCTGGGGCGCTGCGAACGAACGCTGCCGCTAACGTAAAGGGAGCCGTTGGGGCAACATGCAGCACGTCAATCAATGGTCGTTACCCCTTTGTGCGAAGCGCCCAGCAAGAGGTGCTACCAAACGACTTCGCGCAAGTGTTCGCACCGGGCGCGGGCATGGACGACTTCTTTCAAAAAAATCTGGCACAGTTCGTCGACACGTCCAAGAATCCGTGGGCGCCGCGTCAGGGCAGCGACGGCGCTGCGGCAGGATCAGCCGCAGACCTCGCGCAGTTTCAACGTGCGCGCGACATCAGCACCGCCTTCTTCGCCGGCGGCAGCCGCACGCCTTCGTTCGAAGTTGAGGCGCGCGTTTCCTCCAGCGGTGCAGACAAAATTGAGCTTGACGTCGACGGTCAGGTCGTTAGCTCACAAGACGGCAGCAAACGTGTTTCTTGGCCCGGACCGAAAAAGAGCAACCAAGTGAAGCTCACCGTTGGCGCTGGACGTCCCCTGACCACGGAAGGCAACTGGGCGTTGCATCGCTTGATTGATCGCGGAACAGCGCAATCGGGCAACGCACCCGAACGTGTCGTCGTAGTCGTTAACGTCGATGGTCGCGATGTCACGCTTGATTTTCGCGCGATGTCGGTACGAAATCCGCTTCGCTTGCCAGCGATGCAAAGTTTTTCTTGCCCGGGCCGCTCATGAGCGAGACCGATGGATCGAGTCAAAGTTTCGCTTGGTTCGGCAAACTTCCTAGCGCGGGTGACTTTGTCTCGCGTCGCATGCCCTATCCGTTGCAGCAGTACTGGGATCAGTGGTGCGCCAACGGCATGGAAGTGCTTAAAGAGCGCAACCCGGTAAGCGGGTGGGCGTTGTGGGGCGCGACGCCAAAGTGGGCGTTCTTGATACCCGCTCAAACTGGAATTCCGATCGGACAGTTGGGCGTGATTGCGCCGTCGTGTGATCGAGTGGGCCGCAACTTTCCGTTTCTTGTTACGACGCCTGTGCTGGAAGGTAACCTCGAAAATTTGCTCCCGCGCGCTGCGATGCTCGCCAACGTTTGGGCCGAAGCCATCATGCAGGCTCAAGCCACGCGCGCGCCTATGGATGTGTTGGATGTGCAGCTCTCCAGCGCGCTCGTCACGGTGCTCACGCAAGCGCCTACCGATGCCGATGGTGAAATCACGCTGCCAAAAGGCGCCAATCCGCTCACGCTGCCCTGGCCGGGACTCGCTGACAATTTTGAGCTGCGCGGAAATGAAAGCTATTGGTGGAGCGTCCCACCGGTCCAAACTGGATTTAGAGCTCGAACCCATGTCGGTTCGCTCAGCGCTGCGCATTTTTATAGTCTGTGTAGTTGATTGACGCCCCAGCAGACGGCGTGACAAGTTTGCTGCCGCGCGCAGGCGCGCAATGCACGATTTTCGGTGTCGATTTCACATCCGCGCCCTCGCGACGCAAAGCGATTACAGTTGCCGTTGGGGCGTTGCAAGGACGTCGCTTAACAGTCGTTCGCGTTGATCGCTTAACCGACTTTCCGGCATTTGAAAATTTTTTGCAATCGCCCGGCCCTTGGGTCGCGGGCTTTGATATGCCGTTCGGGTTGCCGCGCGAATTAGTCACCTCACTAGGTTGGCCGACGGACTGGGCACGGCTTGTTGAGCACATTCAACGCATCGGCAAAGACGCCTTCAAGCTCGCGTTGAACACGATCAGAGAATCACGTCCGTTTGGCGCGCGCTACATTCACCGACTAGGCGACAGCGTTGCCGGTTCGTCCAGTCCAATGAAACTGATAAACCCACCCGTTGGACTCATGTTTT
>DAINAJ010000101.1:0-11840 GCA_036733505.1 Casimicrobium sp. | reverse complement strand
GCGGGTTGAGCGCCAGTTGTCGCAGCACTTCAACGTGGGCATGCCCACCTCCGACAAGCACTAGCGTTCGCTTCACGCAAGGTCCTCAGCGCGCAACAAAAATACCCCCCCATCGCTCGCTTCCGTCGCGAGCCAAACGAACGGCACCGTTGGGAACGCAGCTTCCACGAGGTCGCGATTGTGACCCATATCCACCACCAAAAATCCACCTGGATTCAGATGCGATTTCGCTTCCTTGAGCATGCGTCGCAGCACATCGTTGCCGTCATCGCCGGCGGCCAGCGCTAGCGTTGGCTCATGCCGAAACTCCTCCGGCAACGCGGCCATGCTCTCCGCTGTCACGTAGGGTGGGTTGCTCAGGATGAGGTCAAACTTTTGTGTTCCAACGCCCGCGAACAAATCGCCTTCGAGCACGTCGATGTCATCTTCAAACCCATGCAGGGCAACGTTGCTACGCGCGACGTCTAATGCATCGGGCGAGATGTCACTGGCCGTGATCACGGCATTCGGGAATGCATGCGCCGCGAGGATCGCCAAACAGCCAGAGCCGGTACAAAGATCGAGCACGCTATCGATAGCTCCTGAATCTTCGATCCAGTCCGCTAGGCTGTTTTCGAGCAGCTCGCCGATGAACGAACGCGGAATCAAAACACGCTCGTCTACTTCAAAACGCAGTCCCATTTGCTCCACAAATCCGAGCACGTACGCCGTTGGGACGCGTTCGACCACGCGCTTTCGGAGCGCATTAAACACGTGCTTTCGCTCATAGCCTGTGAGCGAAAAGTCTTTCATTTGCTCGAAGCTGTCGAGCGGAAGATGCATCGCACCGAGGACGAGAAACACCGCGTCCTCCCCCGCATCGAGCGTGCCTTGGCCAAACCGCGATTCGCCGCGAGAGAGAGAGCTCACCGTGAAGCGCCACCAGTCGCCGATCGTAGCCAGCTCCTGCGGGATGGCGTTCGGAAAAGTAAGAGGTTGCAGTGCGGTCATGGAGCAGGGGCCGGTAGTGTGAGAAAGGGATGCGGATATCAGATTAACTTCAGCGTGATTCTATTTTTGCCACGGATTTGCATGGGTGAGCACAGTTTTTCATCGACTCGTTCCGCTTTCATCGGTGTAAATCGTTGGCGAAAACAGACCATCTGCCGTCTAAGAACCAACGCTGATTTATCTGGAAAAACTCAGCGTGTACGTTCTGGTAAGCGACTACCCAACTCAAAATCGTCGAAATTTGCCGCTGAATGAGCGCGATTTCGCGTGCTGCTGGATTGCATCGTTTGCTGGGATTGATTAATCAGCCACGCCAAGTTGGTAGGTGAATCGGCGGACGCAAGCGCCTGTTCGTAGTCAATCGTACCCGCGAGATACATTTTCGAGAGCGCTTGCTCGAATGTGCAAGAGCCTTGCGTCAAACTCTGCTCCATTGCCTCTTTGATCTTGTGCATCTCGCCACCGGCAATCAGTTCGGAGACGAGTTTGGTGTTGAGCAAGATCTCGACGGCCGGTTGCAGCGTGCCGTTCTTGGTCCGTACCAAACGCTGCCCGATAATTGCCTTGAGGCCATACGACAAGTCTGCCAGCAAACCTGAACGGGCATCCTGCGGATACATGTTGATGATGCGTGAGAGGGCGTGATAGCTGTTGGTCGCGTGCAGCGTCGTGAGACACAAATTACCGGTGAGCGCATGCGTTAACGCGTGTTGCATCGTGGAGCGGTCGCGCACCTCGCCGATCAGCAGCAAATCCGGCGCTTCGCGCAGGGCGTTGGACAACGCGTTTTCATAATTGCGAGTATCGTGACCAATCTCGCGTTGATTGACCACGCAGCGCTTATGTCGCACTAGGTATTCAATAGGGTCTTCGACCGTGAGTATGTGGCCGGTCGTGTTGGTGTTGCGATGATCAATCATCGAGGCGAGCGTGGTTGACTTCCCTGAGCCAGTTGACCCGACCACGAGGATCAGGCCGCGTCGTTCAAGCGAAAGGTCGAGCAGTACCGGCGGCAAGTTAAGTGATTCAAACGACGGCACGCTGCTTCGGATGTAGCGAACGACCATCGAAACGTTACCGCGCTGCCGCATCACGTTTATCCGGAAGTTACCGAACTCAGGCTCAACGTGAGAAAGGTTCATCTCCCAATCGCGCTCGAAACGCGCGATCTCTTCCTCACTCATCACTTCGTACGCAATTTTCTTCGACGTTTCTTCATCGATGATCTGCGTGCTCACGGGCAGCGTGTCGTTGTTGATTTTTAGATGAATCGGCGCGCCGGGCGAAATGAACAGATCCGATGCCTCGCGCTCGGACATCAATTGCAACAAACGTGTGAGATACATGAAAGCGGGAATCCGTGCGCCACGAGACGCGAGTGTCAATACTGCGAGAATAACGGTTTAGCGTTAGCGCCTCAAGCGAACTTATCTATGTTGGCAGTTATTGGTGGTAGTGGCCTAGCCGGCCTCGGCCAAATGAAGGTGATTCGTCGCCAGATTATGCGTACGCCGTTTGGCGATCCGTCCGGTCCTTTGGTGTTTGGCGAAATCAACGGCGCGGCTGCGCTTTTCCTGCCGCGCCACGGGCCCGGCCACATTCTTGCGCCGCATCGCGTCAATTACCGCGCCAACATTTGGGCTCTCAAGGAAGCAGGCGCAACGGACATCATCGCCGTTGCGGCAGTGGGCGGGATCGCTCACAACGTCGGCCCGGGTACCGTTGCCATGCCCGATCAGATCATCGACTACACCTATGGCCGCGAACACACGTACTGCGACGGCAGTGAACGTAGCGTCGTTCACATTGATTTCACTCAACCGTACAGCGGCCAATTGCGCGACGTGATTCTTCAGGCGGCTGCCCGAAGCAACGAGGCTGTGATCGCCACCGGCGTGTACGGTGCGACGCAAGGCCCGCGCCTTGAGACGGCGGCGGAAATTACACGCATGGCCCGCGACGGCGCGACGCTCGTGGGTATGACCGGTATGCCCGAAGCGGCGCTGGCACGCGAGCTCTCGCTTCGCTATGCGCACCTCTGCGTCGTATCAAACTGGGCCGCGGGCTGCGGCGATAGCGCCACTGCGATTTCGCACGACAAGATCAACGCCACGTTAGACAAAAGCATCGAACGCGTTCAAACGATCATCGCAGCCTCAGCGTTGCATTGGAAGGCGGCGTAATCGTGGCTGTGCGCGAAATTTTGCGAATGGGCGACGAGCGCTTGTTGCGCGTTGCGCCGCAGGTGCCTGAAGCGATGTTCGCAAGCGCGGAGATGACCGAGCTAATCACGGATCTGCGCGAGACGATGTACGCAGCAAGCGGCGCGGGAATCGCCGCGCCGCAGATCGGCGTCAATCTACGCGTTGTAATTTTCGGTGGTACCGGAAAGAACCCGCGCTACCCCGATGCGCCAGACATTCCCTTTACGGTGCTGTGCAACCCCGAAATCATTCCGATTGGTGACGAAAAATCTGCTGGCTGGGAAGGTTGCTTGTCGGTGCCAGGCCTGCGCGGCGAAGTGCCGCGCTTTGAGCGCTTGATCTACCGAGGCCGCGACGCACACGGCATCGAATTCGAGCGTGAGGTCGATGGTTTTCATGCGCGAGTCGTGCAGCATGAATGCGATCATTTGGATGGCGTGCTGTATCCGCGTCGGATTGAAGATATGACACGGTTTGGGTTCACGGATGTATTGTTTCCGGCCGTGATCGCTTAACGAGCTGGCGCAGCGATTCACCGCAGCACTGGTCGCCTTCGTTTGAGTCTATTGGCTTTTTGTGTCTAGCGACCGCTGTGCTTGACTTGCAGACCGTTTTTTGTTGAAGTCGATATACATAAAAAAGTGGCTCAAACCTCCAAAGGGCAGCCGCTGACGGCATAAAGCTGTTGACGTCATGTCGATGTTCACGCGGCGCGGAGGTTCGCTCGCGCCGGCCCTTCAAATGCGCTTCGCACGCTCGCGGCTACGCCGCATCGCAGGTGCTGGGTTTTATATTGCTTCGCAGCGCACTGTTCGTAGGGCCGGCAGTGCCGGCCCCACGACCGCGACTTGGGTTACGGATACAACCCACGCAACTCGCGCGCCGCGAGCACACGAGTGCACGCGATGATGAACGCGGCCGTGCGTAGCGATACTTTGTGTTTTTCCGACGCAGCGACGACGGCTTTGAGGGCTTCCACCATGATGCGCTCTAGGCGGTCGTTGATCTCGGCTTCGGTCCAGAAGAAGCTCGAAAAATCTTGCACCCATTCGAAGTAACTGACCGTTACGCCGCCGGCGTTAGCGATGACGTCCGGCACCACGATGATGTTTCGGTCATGCAAGATGTCGTCGGCGGCGGGTGTGGTCGGGCCGTTCGCGCCTTCCACGACCAATCGGGTCGAGATTGTTTTCGCGCGAGCTTCCGTCAGCTGGTTTTCTAGCGCGGCGGGAACGAAGATGTCGCTCTTGAGCGCCCAGAATTCGCCTTCGGTGATCGGCGTGACGCCTTTGAATTCGGTGAGTTTGCCACCGAGCGCCACGAAGTCAAACGCGGCATCAACGTCAATGCCGCCTTCGTTCGCGACTGATCCGCTCGCGTCCTGCAAACCGATAATCTTCGCGCCAGCGGCTTTGAACAGTTTCGCGGCTATCCCGCCAACATTGCCGAAACCTTGCACCACGATGCGTGAGCCCGCGATATCAAAACCCAAGGACCGCGCGGTTTCACGTGCGGCGATGTAGACGCCGCGCCCCGTCGCTTCGCGGCGGCCGAGCGAACCGCCGAGCGCGATCGGCTTGCCAGTAACAACGCCCGTCGCGGTCGCGCCCACATTCATCGAATACGTGTCCATCATCCACGCCATGATCTGGTCGTTGGTGTTCACGTCTGGCGCGGGAATGTCCTTATCCGGGCCAATGATGAGGCCAATTTCGCTGGTGTAGCGGCGCGTTAAGCGCTCCAGCTCACCACGCGTGAGCAGTTTTGGGTCAACGCGCACACCACCTTTAGCACCGCCATAGGGCAGATTGAGCGCGGCGTTCTTCACCGTCATCCATGCCGAGAGCGCCATCACTTCATCAATCGACACGTCCGGATGAAAGCGGACGCCGCCTTTGCCGGGGCCGCGCGAAAGATTGTGTTGCGCGCGGAAGCCTTCGAAATGGGCGACGGTGCCGTCGTCTTTGTTGATCGGAATGTCGACTGCTAACACGCGTTTACAACGCTTGAGTGTTTCTGACCATCGGGCGAGGTGGCCGAGGTGCGGCGTGACGCGATCCACTTGTTGCAGATACATCTGCCAAGGGCTTTGGGGGTTATTGGGAACGTAGGAGAGGCCGGGCGTACTCGTGTTCATTTGCAAGTTTGGAAATCAGTATGCGAAGCCCGAACTGTAGGAGCATTTGGTTGCGCAGACGATGCCATTACTGGCATGGACTATGCGTTACTCCGATGCACCACGCGCGCAAAGTGCGCTCAAATTTGTGTGATGGTGCGCCGTTTCGTTTGGACGAGCATTAGTAGTCAGCATTGCGACAGCGCAAGGGCTTCTGGGCTTTTTGGGTGACAATGCGTAGGTATTTTCTTAGGAGCCGTTTCTGTGCGTGATTTGAACTGCTACAAGGTAACGGGTTTATGCGTGCTGAGTCTGTTCGCGGCATGCGCCTATGCCGATACGTTATCGTCGATACGAGAACGCGGCGAGTTCCTGCTCGGACACCGAGAGAGTTCCTCTCCGTTTTCATTTGTCAATGAAGGTGGCGGCGCTGCGGGGTATTCTGTGGATATCTGCTTGCGAATTTACGAGCAAGTGAAAATTGATCTCAAGCGTTCCGACATAAAGTTGAAGCTTGTCCCGCTCAAACCTGCGGACCGAATCGCCGCAGTGAAGGACGGTCGCGTCGATGTGGAGTGCGGGTCAACGACCAACACGGTGGCGCGGCAGAAGGACGTTGCGTTTAGCTACACGACCTTCGTCGCAGGCGCGCGCTTGTTGGCCAAGAAAAGCGCTGGCGTGAAAGATCTCACTGATCTGCGTGGCAAGACGGTAATCGTTACCGAGAAAACGACCACGGAAGCTGTGCTCCGTCAAACCAATACCGAGCGCAATCTAGGCATCACCATCCTTACCGCGAAAGATCACGCAGAGGGCTTCAAGCGCATGGAGGCCGGTGAAGCGATTGCCGTCGCTAACGACGATGCGCTCCTCATTGGCCTTGCGACGAAGTCGAAAGACCCTGCGGCGTATGATTTTGTGGGCAGATTTTTCTCAGTGGAACCGTATGGCATCATGTTGCGCAAAGACGATCCGGCTTTTGCCAAACTTGTTGACGTGGCGATAGCGGACTTGTTCACGTCTGGAAAAATTCGGACGGTCTACGCGAAATGGTTCGAGAGCGGCGCGTTCAAGTTGCCGATGAATCAGTACATGAAAGAGAACGTCAAGCTGCCGAACAAATACGGCGTGCAGTAGCGTCCGCAGGCGCGCTTCGGCACCAACGGACGCTGGGATGGTTACTTGCTAAGCAGCAATGCGGGCAGCCAGAGCGAAACGGCGGGTACGTAAGTCACGATCGCCAGAACGAACAGCAGCACTCCGAAGAACGGAAGCAGCGCCTTTACGAGCGTCTCAATGCTAATTTTGCCGACGGCACTTCCCACGAAAAGAAGAGCACCTACGGGCGGGGTCAAGAGGCCGATCGAAAGGTTCACCATCATGATCATGCCGAAATGAACTGGGTCTATGCCGAGTGAGGTCACGACCGGTAGCAAAATGGGCGTGAGAATAAGGATCAACGGCGCCATGTCCATCATGGTGCCCAGAACCAACAACATGACGTTGATGCACATGAGAATTACGTATTTGTTACTCGACAGGTTCGAGAACATTTCCGTGATTTTGAGCGGTATCTGCATCAGCGTGAGCATGTAGCCAAACGCTGCAGCAAATCCAATTAAGATCATCACGATCGTGACCGTCTTTACCGTGCGGTGAACGAGCTTTGGTAGGTCGCGCCATTTGTAGTCACGATAGATGAACATCGTGACGAAGAACGCCCACAAGACGGCGATGGCCGCCGACTCGGTCGCCGTGAAGACGCCTGAAAGAATGCCGCCGAGGATGATGACCATTGTCATCAAGCCCCACATCGCATCGACGCAGATTTTTATCGCTTCGCGAAACGGAATGACGCGGCCTTTCGGAAAGTCCTTTTTCTTCGCGATGTAGAGGCACAGCGCGACGAGGCTAAGGCCCAACAACAAGCCCGGGAGGATGCCCGCGACAAAGAGCGCTGAAATCGAAATCGAACCGCCAGCAGCTAACGAATAGAGCACCGCATTGTGGCTTGGCGGAATCAATATGGCCTGAACGGAGCCGGAGACAGTCACTGCCGTGGAAAAATCGCGCGGATAGCCTTTCTTCTCCATTTCAGGAATCAACACTGATCCGATAGAGGCGGTGTCTGCCACGGATGAGCCTGAGATGGCGCCAAAGAAAGTCGACGCCAAAATGTTGACGAGCGACAAGCCACCTCGGATGAATCCAACCAGCACGCCTGCGAAATTAACCAAGCGCCGTGACATACCGCCCTCGGCCATGATCGCACCAGCGAGCACAAAGAACGGAATGGCCAGAAGCGAAAACTTGTTCACACCCGCAGCAATTTGAATCATGATGGCATCGATGGGAATATCGATCCACCACGCGCCGATGACTGCCGCTGCGCCGAGCGAGTAGGCGACAGGAACGCCGAGCGCCATCAACACCGCGAAGCTTCCAAGCAGCACGAATGCGTCCATTAGTTGGCTCCCGCAGCAGGTTCGATGTTGTGATCAACGTCATGGTCAAAGCGCACGACGGCGCGGTCGTGTTGCGAGCCGAAAAAGATGTGCTCGAGTACGAAAAGCAGGGTGAGCAGGCCGCCAATCGGCACCGGTGAATATGAAAATCCGACTGGCATCCAGGGCAATTCACTGATCGATTGCCCCCAAGTGCCCACGCAAAGCTTGACGCCGTAGACCAGCATAAACAAGCAGAGCAGCAGCATGATCCCGTGCGAGAACCCCGCGGCGAACCGCTTTAGTGGCAGGGGCAGACGATCTGTGAGCATCGCCACAGCGATGTGACTGCCTGCGCGATAGCTTGCGGCAGCACCGACAAACGTAAACGTGACCATCAATAAAATGGCGATGGGTTCAGGCCACTGTGAACCACTGCCCAGCACGTAGCGCGAAAAGATTCCCCAAGGGATGATGAGCGACATAAAAAAGATAGCCGCTCCCGCCACCCAAATGCAGGCGAGATAGAGCGTGTCCATTACGTGATGGATCATGTTTTTCATGGAGTTTCCTTATTCAAGATGCCGCAGTAAAGGCACCTCGTTGGCGCAGCGCTCGCAAGCAAGGATGCAGCGACGGGATCGCGCCGCCGCTACATCCGCAAGCGGACTGTTAGCTACTTAACGTCGGCTACGCGCTTCATCAGATCGGCCAACTGTGCGCCGTACTTCACGCGCACTGGTGCCGTGGCGTCAAAGAACAACTTTTGGTTGACGGGCACAAACTCGATACCAGCTGCTTTGAGCTTGCCGGTGTACTCGGCGACGCTCTTGTCCCAAAGCGCGCGCTGTTCCATCTGGGCCTCACGCGAAAATTTCTTTACCAAGGCTTTGTCGGCATCGGAGAGCTTGTCCCAGGCCACCTTCGACATCACAAAAATCTCAGGGATGATGAGATGGTTCGTTTGTGCGTAGTACTTGGCCGGCGTGCTGTAGTGGTTCGCGGTGAAGTAGCTCGGTGGGTTGTTTTCCGCGCCGTCGATCACGCCCGTTTGCAGTGCGCTAAACACCTCGCCGTACGCCATCGAGATGCCGTTGCCGCCCATGGCGTTCATCGTGTCGACGAACAGCGGATTGCCCATCATCCGAACCTTCACGCCCTTGAGATCAGCGGGTGTGGTCACCTTCTTCTTCGTGTATAGGCTTCGCGAGCCACCGTCCATCCAACCTAAGGCGACCAGGCGCGCTGAGCTTGCAGAAATCTTCGCAAGCAGATCGTCGCCCACTGGCCCGTCGATGACCTTACGCATGTGCGCCTCGTCACGGAATACGAACGGCATGTTGAACACGTTTACATCGGGAACGATCGGACCAATGACTCCGAGTGAGATGCGCGCTATCTGGATCGCGCCAAGTTGCACTTGCTCTACGGCCTCTTTCTCTTGTCCAAGCACCGCGCCTGGAAACATTTGGAACTTGATGCGACCGTTGGTGGCAGCGTCCAGTTTCTTACCCATGCTGTCGATAGCGACGACGGTCGGGTAACCGGCTGGATGCGTGTCGTGAGCTTTCATAACGACGTTTTGTGCCGACGCTGTTGCCGACAGCACTCCTGCCAACGACAACGCAGCCAGAAGTTTTAGTTTCAGTTTCATGTTCTCTCCTTGTTGATGGGTGTTACTTCGTTGCTATGCAAACTTAAATTTCGGCTCGGGCAAGCCGCGCACACCGGGGCTGAGCGCAAACACGCCCCCCGCGAGCGGCTGATCCGAAAGGTCAACGCCAGATGGTCGTATGGATGTGACAAACAGTACATCAAGGTTTACCCCACCAAAGGCGCACATGGCAGGTTTTTTTACAGGCACCGCGAGTGAGCGATCAAGCTTTCCTTCGGGTGTGAAGCGATGCACGAGCCCAGCGTCATTGCCGCAAATCCAATAGCAACCATCCGCGTCCACTGCGGCCCCGTCCGGACGACCGGGGTAGTCGTGCATGTCCACGAAAACGCGTCGATTCGACGGCGTACCCGTTTCGGTGTCGTAATCGAACGCCCATACGGTTTGCACGTTTGGATGGGAGTCCGACAGGTACATCGTGCGGCCATCGGGGCTGAACGCCATGCCATTGGGCGTGATGAAATCATCTAACAACTCGCGCGTGTTGCCCCCGCCGCTAAACTGATAAATCTTGCCGACACGTTTCGCGGCTGACATGTCCATGAACATCGTGCCCGCAAGCAAGCGACCTTGGCGATCACAGCGACCGTCGTTGAAGCGCATGCCGTTTGAGGCGTGGCTCACCGTGGCGAAGGGTTCGCTATTCGTGCCGCCTTTGTCGAGCAGCTTCACGCTGAACACTCCTGTTTCAGTGGCAGCCATCCAGTGATCGCCATCGACGTGTGCAATGCAGCCAACCATCTCGGGGAGTTGCCAAGCATCGGTGCTGCCGTCAGCGGCGTTCCAACGCCACAACTTGCCGACCGGGATATCCGCCCAATACAGAGCGTTGTGCTCGGGCACCCAAACCGGGCTCTCGCCCACGGCGTTTTGTGCGTCTAGGATGAGTTCGCAGGTCATTGTGCAGCACCGAAAATAGTGTATGCATGGTTCGACAGGCTCACCACGAACGGCACGCGTGGAGGCATAGCGTCGCGTGCGCGCATCAAAACGGCCCCTGTGCGACAAACCGCCCGCCTTGGTAAATCATCAACGGATCGTCGTCGGCCACGGGCGGTTGCGCCTCGACTTCCGCGCGAAATGGTTCCGAAGAATCGCGTGGCGTCCAGCCTAAATGCGCGGCTTTGGCGTTGTTCCACCACGGATTTTTATTGTCCGACGCACCGAAAACAATCGTGTGGCCCACATTGGGCGTGAAGAGGCCGCGCCGAATGAGTTCGGTCAAATCGTCATAGCTCAACCAGCTCATCATCATGCGTCGATCCAAAGCCTTCGGAAACGAAGAGCCGATACGTATGCACACGGTTTCAATGCCGTAGCGATCAAAGTAGAAGCGAGAGACTTGCTCGCCGAACACTTTGCTCAAGCCGTAATTGCCGTCTGGGCGAGTCGGCGCGTCTGCGTCGATGAAATCACTTTGTTTGTAGAAGCCCACCGCGTGGTTCGAGCTCGCAAAAATCACGCGCTTGGTGCCATGAATACGCGCAGCTTCGTACAAATTGTGCACGCCCATCACGTTGGCGTTCAGGATCGGCCCCCAGGGCCCCTCGACCGATACACCGCCCAGATGCACGACAGCGTCGACGCCAGCTAGAAGGGAATACACCGCCCCCGCGTCGCCCAAATCACAGGTCACCACTTCTTCATGCGCAGCGGCAGGGTCCATCGCGCCAATGTCCGAAACGCGCAGCGTCTTGCACATCGCGGCAAGGCGAGGGCGCAGCACCTTGCCCAAACCACCCGCGGCGCCGGTCAAGAGCAGGCGGTTGAATGGCGTGGCTTCAAGAGGTTTTGTCATGGTCGGACGGACGCGGCGCTGTAAGAATGATCGGAACTCGGAAAATGATAGCGCTAACATCGCGAGGTGGCAAGATGGTATGCGCACAGATTTTCATGCTGAGGCGTTGGCATCGCTGGTCGAGTTGTGCGTGACGAAAGGGGTGACGCAGGCGAAGGGCATTTGTAGCCGTCGGGCAGCACGGCAAACTCGACGATCTGTTACTGGCTGCTGGGTAAGGCGCGTCCGTTATTCCGCGTTGCAGCATTGCGGCTGCGGTGATCGAAGCCGCACGAGGTGGCGTACTCGTCGCTCACGCCAGCGCAATGATTTTGCCGAAACGGCGCATTGACGCGTCGTCGGTAGCGTCCTACACTCCAAATGACAGCGCTACCATTTCATGTCGTGAAACGCCGTTCCATCGACGTGCCGCATCCCACACCGGAAATCAAATCGTGATCACACTCCAGCCCGCTTGCAACGTCGCACGCGCGATGCAAAGAATCGCAAACGCACTTGCCGCATCTTTAACGCTCATCGCCCTTCCTGCGCTCGCGCAGTCCGCGTTCCCGAGCAAACCCGTCACGGTCATCGTGCCGTTCGCGCCAGGTGGTGGCACGGATATCGGCGCGCG
>DAINAJ010000100.1:9452-12025 GCA_036733505.1 Casimicrobium sp. | reverse complement strand
GGCAACGGTCGCCCTTGCCCCACGCGCATCTTGCCGAACTCGGCGCAGCGGTGCAGCGTGGGTACGGCCTTTCCGGGATTGAGCAATCCATGCTTGTCGAATGCGTGCTTAATCTCGTGCATGCGCGTGAGTTCTTTGGGCGAAAACTGCACGCACATTTGGTTGATTTTTTCTACACCGACACCGTGCTCGCCGGTGATCGTGCCGCCGACTTCGATGCACAGTTCAAGTATTTCCGCACCGAACTCTTCTGCGCGTTCCAGCTCACCCGGTATGTTCGCGTCGAACATGATGAGTGGATGCAAATTGCCGTCGCCCGCATGAAACACGTTGGCGCAGCGCAGGTTGTATTTCGCCGACAGGTCAGCAATCGCGCGTAACACGCGAGGCAGTTGCGCGCGAGGAATCGTGCCGTCCATACAGTAGTAGTCCGGCGAAACGCGGCCCGTCGCGGAGAACGCGTTTTTGCGTCCGCTCCAGTAGCGCAGGCGCTCATCTTCGTTTTGCGAGACTTTGATGTCCGTTGCGCCAGCGCCGCGCAACACCTCCGCGACGCGCGCCATTTCGTCGGCCACTTCTTCAGGCGTGCCGTCGCTTTCGCAAAGCAAAATGGCCTCGGCTGTCAGGTCGTAACCCGCATGCACAAAGCCCTCGACCGCGATGGTCGCGATTTGGTCCATCATTTCCAGACCCGCTGGAACAATCCCCGCCCCGATGATCGCGCCCACCGCCGCGCCAGCTGTCTCGACGCTAGCAAACGAGGCCATTGCGACCTGCGCGAGCTGCGGCTTCGGCGTGAGCTTCACAGTCACTTCGGTCACGATTCCGAGCAGCCCTTCGGAGCCGATCATGAGCGAGAGCAAGTCGTAGCCACCGGGCGCCATGGCGTCCAGCGAGTCTGAGCCAAGTTCAACGATGTCGCCGGTCATGAGCACCACGCGAAGCTTGCGAATGTTGTGCACGGTCAAGCCGTACTTCAAGCAATGCACACCACCGGAATTTTCGGCAACGTTCCCGCCAATGGTGCACGCGATTTGCGACGATGGATCTGGCGCGTAGTAGAGCCCATGCGCTGCGACGTGTTCGCTGATCGCGAGATTGCGCACGCCGGGCTGCACGCGCGCGGTACATGCGAGCGGGTCAACCGCGAGAATCTTCATCATTTTCGCCGTTGAAAGGAGCAAGCCATCGGCACTCGGCATTGCGCCGCCGGAGAGCCCGGTTCCTGCGCCGCGCGCGACAATGGGCACACGATGCGCATGACATAACGCCACGATTGCCGCAAGCTGCGCCTCGTTTTCTGGCAACGCGACGCACTTTGGCAGTACGCGATACATCGTCAATCCATCGCACTCGTAGGGGCGCTTGTCTTCGTCCGCGATCTTCAAGCTTTCCGGCGGCAAGATGGCGGCGAGTGCTTCAAACAAAGTGGCAGATTTCATTGGGATGATCCTTCGTTGTTCGCGCGCGCGTTAATGCGATCTACTACGCGGTCAATCGCACGCTGCACATGATTGTGCGCCAAGCGCTTGGCCTTCGTGCCCTCGCCCGCTTCGATGGCTTTGAGCATCGCGCGGTGGTCTGATTGGCCGACTTCGGTGATGCCGACGCCATAACCCGCGTTGTCCCACGTGGCTTTGCGCGATGCGGAAAACTGCGCGCCGAGAAATTCGAGAAACTTCGTGAGCTGGGCGTTGTGCGTCGCGGCGGCAATCGCGTTGTGAAAATCGTCGTCTACGGTTGAGCCATCGCTCCGAGCGGCAAGCGCGCCGTCCATCGCGTTCACCGCATCGCGGATCGCCGCGAGGTCATCGTCGGTGCGACGCGAGGCCGCCAACTCCGCTGCTCCGGATTCAACGATCTGCCGCAATTCCAACATTTCGCGCTCGGCGATGTCGGCTGTAACGCCGGAAGCAGCAACTGCTCCGGACGGCGCGCTCGCAGCAGTACCCGCAAAGCGAAACGCGGAAAGCTTATTGCGATCCGCGACGAACGCGCCGGAGCCTTGTCGTGTTTCGATGCGGCCATCTGCCTTTAAACGCGCCAGCGCCTCCCGCAGCACCGGACGCGAAACCGCGAGCGATTCCGCGAGCGCCTTCTCGGGCGGCAGTTTGGTGCCCACCTTCCACAGCCCCATCTCAAGCTGCAACAGGAGCTGTCGGTGCGCTTCGTCCGCTAAAGACTGCGGCCGCACGACGGCATTGAGCGCGTCTGCGGCATGACCGAGGGCGGTGGAATAAGTCGGGTTGTCTGACAACATGACAGAATTGTACGGACTTCGCCCATCGCACGTATTGGGGTTTTCGAGCACGGCAAAACGTTGCATTCACCGGTGACACACGCGCAACGACATCCGATGCAGCGATTGCGGCTCAACGTGCTATAGAGATCGAACAGCTTCCTCCTAAAATGTGCGTTCAAGCGCCGCCGGACGGTCGTTATGCTGATAAAAACACCATACTCGACTTATGAAAAAAAACCGTCACAACGACCACCCAGCGGTCGATACAAGCATTTTTCTTCGTAAAGCTGTTAACTACCGCAACCCCCGCCGCCGCCGCATCCTCCGCCGC
>DAINAJ010000100.1:0-9352 GCA_036733505.1 Casimicrobium sp. | reverse complement strand
CTCCGCCGCTGCCGCCGTCGCCGCAACTTCCTCCGCTGTCACCGCAGCTCGGCGAACCTGAGAAACCGCCGCCGTCACCGCCGCTCGAACTGGCGGTTGCGCTCATTTGTTGATATCGCGCCTGCAGGATTTCTAGATCGGCGTCGGAGTAGGCGTTGCCGGCGGGAATGCCCAGCTGTTGGTCGAGACCGAACAGATCGTGGGTTGAAAAAATCGACGCGGCCGCGACACCGCCAACACCGGCGAGAACGCCGCCCGCAATGATCTGACGGCCCATGCCGTAGGTCCGCGCCAGGCCCTCTTGCTCGGCCTTCCGATCACCCACGTACGGTGTGTGGTGCAGATGCTTCCCGAAGGCTCTTTGGCAGAAATCCGCGTAGTTTTGCGTGAGAAGAATGAACTCGTGCCACGCCGTGTCGATGGCTTTGCTAGGCATGCCGAAGTGTGTGTTCGGGCTTTGCGCGACGATGAGGAACCATGCACGCAGGCCTTCAATGATGTGCTTGATCTGCTCGTCAGAGAGGTCGGGGTACGCTTGGTCTAACCGAAATTTGAAGCCTGCCGGAAATGCGTATTCGCGGATAAATTTGATGCGCGCTTTACGGGTGATGCCGTTGCGAAAGCTTCGTGTAATCGCCCACGCGGCGATACCGATAATTACTACGGCGATTAAAGTGGGAATTGTCATCTTGATCTCCTATACGTTGTTGTTATGAGTGAAAGATGCTTCTTGTTGCGCGAATTCATAACGTTGCATTGTGACGAGATTGTGACAGCCGCATAATTGCGGCGAACCGTAAACTCGCGGCAAGCGTTTGCCGCGACGAACTCTTTCAAAATCGTAACTTCGTTTGGATGCGCATGAACTCAATTGATCTGAAAAATCGTGTTGCCGTCATCACCGGTGGCGCACGCGGCATCGGCTTCGCCTGCGCACAACGCTTCATCGCAAGCGGCGCAAAAGTCGCAATTTGGGATGTGAGCGCTGAGGCAGTCGCGGAAGCGCTCGCAACGCTCGGAGACGCCGCGCGCGGATTTGTTGTCGATGTGTCGAACGAAGGCGCTGTGACCGCTGCCCGGCAATCGACGCTTGAAGCGTTTAGCCGTATCGATATCTTGATCAACAACGCGGGCATAACCGGCCCGAACGTAAAAACGTGGGAGTACCCGCCGGCAGAGTTTCGCCGCGTGGTCGAGCTTGATCTGGTCGCGCCATTCATCGTTGCGCGCGCCATCGTGCCGCACATGATCGAGGCGGGCTACGGCCGAATCGTTAACGTGGCAAGCGTCGCTGGAAAAGAAGGCAATCCCAACGCGCCAGCTTACAGCGCAGCGAAGGCTGGGCTAATAGGTTTGACTAAGTCGCTGGGCAAAGAACTCGCCACAACCGGCGTGCTCTGCAACTGCATCACGCCCGCAGCGGCCCAAACCGACATCTTCAAACAAATGACGGCGGAACACATCGCGTTCATGAAATCAAAAATTCCGATGAACCGTTTCGTCGAAGTTGGTGAAATCGCCGCGATGGTAGCGTGGCTCTCGAGCGAAGATTGCTCGTTCACCACGGGCGGCGTGTTCGATATTTCAGGCGGCCGGGCGACGTACTAAGGCGTCGCCCCGAAACGCTAATCGACCTTTGCGCCGGAGGCTTTCACCACTTTCGACCATTTGTCGATTTCGGATTTGATGTGTGCCGAAAATTGCTCCGGCGTATTGCCAACGGCGACCGCGCCTTGCCCCGCGAGACGCTCTTTCATCTCCGGCGTTTGCAGCGACTTGGCGATAGCTCCCGAGAGTTTGTCGACGATGTCCTTGGGCGTTGCGGCTGGCGCCAAAACGCCGAACCAAGAGCTTGCTTCGAAGCCGGGCAATCCCGATTCCGCAATCGTCGGCACGCCGGGCAACGCTGGCGAGCGCTTGTCGCTCGTTACAGCGACGGCTTTGAGTTTGCCGCCGCGAATGTGCTGAATCACCGACGGCGCGTTGTCGAACATCACGTTGACTTGGCCGCTGATCACGTCGGGCAACGCGGCCGAAGAGCCCTTGTACGGGACGTGCGTCATCTGCACACCGGCCAGCTGTTTGAACAATTCACCCGAGAGATGAATCGACGTTCCGCTTCCGCTAGAGGCGAATGTGATTTTGTCTGGCGCTTTCTTTGCGGCGTCAACCAGATCTTTTACGCTATTGACGGGGAATGACGGCGAGGCGACCAACACGTTCGGTACACCCGCCACTAATGAAACCGGTGCGAAATCTTTCACCGCGTCGTAGGGCATTTTTGGGTAGAGCGAGACGTTGATGGCATGGGTGCCGACGGTGCCCATCAACAACGTGTAGCCGTCGGGACTAGACTTCGCGACTGAGTCCGATCCGATGTTGCCGCCGGCCCCCGCTTTGTTCTCAACCACAACGGCTTGACCAAACGCCTTCTGCAAGTCCGCCGCCACGGCGCGCGCCAGGATGTCGGTGGTGCCGCCGGCAGGGAATGGCACCACGATTTTGATGGGCTTCGTCGGGTACTGCGCGTGCGCGGCCCCCGTAAATGCGAACGTGCTGCACAGCGCGATCGCAACAAGCGCAAATGTGTTCTTCGACTTCATTGTTCTCTCCTTATTTATTCATTCGATCAAATTGATCGCGGCGTCCGCCGAGACCGGGGCAACTTAAATGCGTCGCGCGTTTTGCACGCCTTTTACCTGTGACACTTGCGCCAAAGCGCCTTTGAGTTGGTCGATGCTTTTCACTTCCGTCGTGAATTTCATCTTCGCCACGTAATCACGGCTTAGCGTGTTCACCGCGGTGACATTAATTTTTTCGCGTGCAAGGACGTCCGAAATATCGCGCAGTAGCCCTTGTCGATCATGCGCGATCACTTCCACTTGCACGCTAAACAAGTCGTTCTGAGCGCCCTCGCCCCAGCCCGCTTCGATGATGCGGTTCGGCTCGGTCGCTTGCATGCGAATGACGTTGGAGCAGTCGGCGCGATGAATAGTGATGCCTTTCAGGCGCGTCACAAAACCGACAACGGGATCCGGCGGCACGGGCTTGCAACACTTGGCAAGCCCCGTCATGAGCTTATCAACGCCCACCACCAAAATGCCGCCGCTGCCCGCCTTGGCGCGGCTACGCGTCGTGTGCATTTCGCCGCGCGCGTCCGACTCAGGAACGACCTCAAGCTGGCCGGCCGCTTTGCGAATCGCAACATCAAGCTCACGCGTGTTGAGCTCGGCGCGCCCGACAGCCGCAAAGAATTCGTCTTGTGTTTTGAAGCCAGCATCGTGCGCAAGCTTGTCGAGATTCAGCGCGGTTTGGCCGTGGCGCTGTAAGTCTTTTTCGACCACCGCACGTCCGTGCGCTAGCGTTTCCTGAATCTCCAGACTATTGAACCACTGTCGCACTTTGCCGCGCGCACGATGGCTGCGCAGATAGCCGGTGTCCGGATTTAACCAATCGCGCGATGGTCCGCCTTCTTTGACGGTGATGATGTCAACGCGCTGGCCATTTTTCAGCGGCGTGTTGAGCGGCACCATCGCTCCGTCGACCTTTGCGCCGCGGCAACGATGCCCCAAACCTGTGTGCACGGAATACGCAAAGTCAATCGGCGTTGAGTCTTTCGGCAAATCAATAATCTTGCCTTGCGGCGTGAGCACAAAAATCGTTTCTTCGAAGAGCGACGCTTTGAAGCCCGAGAGCATTTCTCCGGGTGAACTGACCTCTTTGCCCCACGACAACACCTGCCGCAAGCTCGAAATTTTCTCGGCGAAAGCAGCGTCGCTGCCCGCTTTGCCGCCTTCTTTATAGTTCCAGTGTGCGGCAACGCCGTATTCGCTGTACTGATGCATGTCCTGCGTGCGAATTTGGACTTCAACGGCGCGATTCTGCGGACCGATCACGCTGGTGTGCAGCGAGCGGTAGTTGTTGGCCTTGGGCTTAGCGATGTAGTCGTCAAATTCGCCGGGAATCGGCTGAAACATGCTGTGCACAATCCCAAGCGTGGAATAGCAATCCTTCAACTCAGGCACGATCACGCGAATCGCGCGAATGTCGTAGAGCTCTTCAATCGCGCAGCGCTTCCGCTTGAGCTTGTCGTAGATCGAATAAATGTGCTTCGAGCGACCGGTGATTTCGCCGGGTATGTGCGCCTTCGACAATGCGTCGCGCAGCGTGGCTTTCGTCGTGTCAATATAGGCTTCACGCTCGATGCGCGTTTCGTCCAAATAACGCGCGATGCGGTGGTATTCCGTCGGCTCCAGAAGCCGCAACGAAAGGTCTTCAAGCTCCCATTTCAAGCGCCACAAGCCCAGCCGGTTCGCGAGTGGCGCAAACACGTCCATCACTTCGCGCGCTTCAGCTTGCGCCGTTTCGTTCCGGCGCGCCTCACTCGACATCGCCGCCGCGCGCAGCGAGACCAGTCGCTCGGCGAGCTTGATGAAAACGACGCGCATGTCGTCGACCATCGCCAACAACATTTTGCGCAACACTTCCGTCTGCTGCGCTTGCTGCGCCGGCGTCGTCAGCACCGTTGAAGCTTTGGCCAGCCCTTGCATCGACGCCATGCGATGCACGCCCGAAAATAGCTTTCCTACTTCGAGGCCAAACGCGGCGCTGACCAGATCGGCGGTGGCAACATCCGATGGCAGCGGTGTTAGATACGCCGTGGCAATACAGTCCTCGTCCAGATGCAAAATCTGCATCAGTTCCGCGGCAGCCGCGCCGCGCGCCGCTGCGGGTTGCCCCACGCGAACCGCAACCCAAGCTTGGATGTCTAGCGGGCGCTGAATAGCTACGGTAGTGGCTGCGGTTTTTTCCGACATGTGCAGATTATGTCGGAGTTCCATTTACGCCGGATGAAGGCCCGCTCGGTCAAGCCTTGATCGAAACAAACGCCGCCATGCGACCCGTGACTTTGTCGCGCCGGTGAGAGTAGAAGAATTCAGGTTCGGACACAGTGCAGCGCCCACTAACCGCGATTTGCGTTACGCCGATCGAATTCAGGCGTAACAAGGCCAGACCAAACATATCGCACAAGAACTTCCCTTGCTCGGCACGTGGTGCGAAAAATTTCTCGGCTGCCGCGTCGTAGTCGACGAATGCTTGCCGGACGTCTTCACCCACCTCGAATGCGTTGGGTCCAATACATGGGCCGAGCCACGCGACGATGTTTTCTGCTTTGCAACGCATTTGCGCGACGGTGCGCTCCAGCACGCCGCCCGACAATCCACGCCAGCCCGCGTGCGCCACGCCAACCGCCGAACCGTCGTTCGCAGCAAACAAAACCGGCATGCAGTCCGCGACTTTTATGCCACACACGAGGCCTGGTGTGTGACTCACGATGGCATCGCCCTGAATCGTCGTCGCACCGAGCGGCTCGTTCAGAGGCAGCGCCTCAGCGTGATGCACATCAGCGCCGTGCACTTGATACACCCAACGAATCGCAGAGGTTTCGACATTGAGCGATGCCGCGACCAAGCGCTCGTTTTGTGCGACGTTTGCGCGATCGTCGGCAGTGGCGTACCCCATGTTGAGTGAGTCATATGGCACGACGCTAACACCGCCCACGCGCGTGGTCATCGCCGCGAACACGTTGTCGGGCGCGGGCCAGTCGGGCGTGATGAGCGGCAGATTTGGACGCACGTTAGTCACGAACGTAAATCACCTCGATGCCGCTCTCGTCAAAGTCGTCATCGAAATCGTCCTCGTCTTCTTCAAGCACGCGCACGTTATCGCGCTCGGCGCGAAGTTGACGCAGCAGATAGTTGAAGTCGCTGGCCATCGGTGCGACGAAGCGCATCAGTTTGCCCGTGACTGGGTGCGCGACGGTCAAGCGCCACGCGTGCAGCGCTTGGCGGCCAAACATTGTGTCGCCGCGCTTTCCGTAGGTAGCGTCACCAACGAGCGGGCGCGCGTTGGCGGAAAGGTGAACGCGGATTTGATGCGTACGGCCAGTTTCCAGCTTGCATTCCAGCAAGGTGTAGTGACGGCCGCGCAGCGCCGGGCCGCCGAAATGTTCGCGCGGCTTGTAGTGCGTTACCGCAGGCTTGCCGCCCATCACAACAATCGCCATTTTCGTGCGATCTTTGCCGTGGCGGCCAATCGCGCCTTCGACAGTGCCAGACTTTTTCACTTCGCCGTGCACCAGTGCCAGATATTCGCGCGATGCGGCGTGGGTTTGCAATTGACGCACCAGATGCGTTTGCGCCTGAATGGTTTTTGCCACCATCATGACGCCGCTCGTGTCTTTGTCGAGACGATGCACGATGCCCGCGCGGGCGACGTTTGCCAGCTGTGGCGCATGGTGCAACAGCGCGTTTAAAAGCGTGCCGTCGCGATTGCCCGCGCCGGGGTGAACGACAAGGCCCGCCGGTTTGTTGATGATGAGCAAGTGCTCGTCTTCAAACACGATGTCAATCGGAATGTCTTCGGGTTCAGCGGTCGTTTCGACCTTGGCGTTTGGCAAGCGCGCGACGAGCGACTCGCCGCCTTCGAGCTTGGATTTTCCGGCGCGAACTTCGCCATCGACCTCAATGTGACCCTCGTCGAGCCAGCCCTTAAGGCGAGCCCGCGAGTGATCGGGGAAAAGCTGCGCCAATGCGGCGTCGAGCCGCATGCCGGCCATGGCAAACGGAATGGTGATCGGATCGCTCACAGGTCGGCTCCGAGCGGTGCGCGAACGATCGCGACCGCGCCCGCAGTGGCGTCACTGCCGTGTCGGTCAGGCCATCGGTCGACGGCACCTATAATCAGGGTCATATTTTGGATGTGTCAGTCTGGCACGTTGGATTTTCAGGAATTGCCATGCTTTTTGCCGCGAAACTAAACGCGAAACTACAAACGTTTATCGTCATGATTGCGGCGAGCGTGCTGCTGTCAGGCTGCGGCTGGTTCAGCGGCGTTTTCGCCAAATCTGAAGATCCCAGTAAGCAGGCTGTGGAGCAATTGTATAAGCGGGCCAAGGAAGCCTTGACTGCGGGCAGCTACGCCGAGGCGATCAAGCTCTACGAAACGCTGGAATCGCGCTACCCGTACGGCGTGCAATCGCAACAAGCCATCCTCGACACAGCCTACGCGCAGTACAAACTCAACGAGCGCGCACAGGCCATCGCGGCGGCTGATCGCTTCATCAAGCTCTACCCAAACCACGAAAATGTGGACTATGCTTACTACATAAAAGGCTTGGCTAATTTCATCGAAGACTTGGGCCTGCTGTCGTTTGTAGCCACACAGGACTTGTCGGAACGTGACCAAAAATCGGCGCGCGACTCCTACAACACGTTCAAAACGCTCGTCGAAAAATTCCCTCAGAGCAAATACAACGCTGACTCGAAGCAGCGCCTGCGCTACCTCGTGAACGCGCTGTCGCAAAACGAAGCGCACGTTGCGCGCTACTACTTCAATCGCGGCGCGTACCAAGCGGCGATCAACCGCGCACAGAGCTGCCTGACCAATTTCCCGAACACGCCGGCCAACGAAGAAGCGCTGCGCATCATGGTGCAGAGCTACAAAGCGATGGGCAACACGCAGCTCGCCGCAGACGCTGAGCGCATCTACAAAACCACCTTCAAGCGTGACGCCATCACAGCGGGCGAAGCCTGGTGGAAGTTCTGGTAGAGCGCTAACCGCGCTCCCACGAACCTCCGCAGGCGCGGCATCCGCCGCCACCATACCAGCTATCTTGTACGCGCGGCATCAGCCGCGCGTCTCCGTATCGCCCACCGACGCGCGAGTCATGGCGCGCCTACAGGCGTCTCGCCCGCATGCCGCGGTGGCACCCTAACGGCTTTTCAGCGCTAGCGACTGCTGGGCGGTCGTTTCAGCCATTTTTTTCATTAAGTTGATAAGTACGCTTTTCACGCTGTATCGACCGTCCACCGGTCGTTACGAGTAAAAAGCTATAAAACCGTCGTCGCTCATTTCGTGCAGTCCGGCGTATGGTGCTTGATCTATCGCAAACCTCTGCCGCCGAATAAGCAATATTCTGCGTGTTATCCAATGGCGACAATGCATTATGTTGCACTTATTTGTTCAGCACGCATCGCGCAATGGCCTTACCCACCGAACTTTGCGGAGCAGACATGAGCCAACCCGACACCCTGACCGAAGACGACGCAGCGATCCACGATGATCGTTTCGTGCAAGTCAAATACGACGCGTCGATCCCGAACAACGTGAACCTTGAGAGCGACCGACAGCTCCAGCGCGCGCTCGAAGAATGGCACCCTGCCTATCTCGAATGGTGGAAGGACATGGGTCCGGATGGTTTTCAAAACAGCGAGGTGTATCTGCGCACGGCCGTTGGCGTCGACCCCGCGGGTTGGGCGAAGTTTGGCCACGTCAAAATGCCTGATTACCGCTGGGGCATTCTGCTCGCTCCGAAGGTGGAAGGTCGCACGATTCCTTGCGGTCGCCACAAAGGCCAGCCCGCATGGCAAGAAGTGCCGGGCGAATATCGCTCGCTCCTGCGCCGCCTAATCGTCGTGCAAGGCGACACCGAGCCTGCGTCGGTCGAGCAACAGCGCTATCTCGGCCGCTCCGCTCCGAGCCTTTACGACATGCGCAACCTGTTTCAGGTGAACGTCGAAGAAGGCCGCCACTTGTGGGCGATGGTGTATCTGCTCGTGAAACACTTCGGTCGCGATGGCCGGGAAGAAGCGCAAGCGCTTTTGGAGCGTCGCAGCGGTCAGGTCGACAACCCGCGCATCCTCGGCGCGTTCAACGAGCGCACACCGGATTGGCTTTCGTTCTTCATGTTCACCTACTTCACCGACCGCGACGGCAAGATGCAACTCGCCGCGCTCGCCGAGAGTGGGTTCGATCCGCTGTCGCGCAGCTGCCGCTTCATGCTCACCGAAGAGGCGCACCACCTCTTCGTCGGCGAAACCGGTGTCGGCCGCACGATCGAAGCCACCTGCGCCGCGATGAATAAAGCGGGCATCACTGACCCCTACGATGTCGAGCGCATTCGTGCGCTGGGCGTGGTCGATCTGCCGCTCTTGCAGCGCAAAGCGAACTTCCACATGTCCGTCACGCGTGACCTGTTCGGCAGCGAGATTTCCAGCAACGGCGCGGAGGCGTTTTCGTCGGGACTCAAAGGCCGCTTCAACGAAGCCAAGCTCACCGACGACCATGAATTGCAGAACGAAACGTACAAAGTCACGCGCGTCATCGACGGCAAGCTCTTTGACGAAGACACGCCAGCGCTACGTTCCATCAACTGCCGTTTGCTCGACGACTACATGAACGATTGCCAGGGTGGCATTGATCGGTGGAACACCATCATTCGCAAGGCCGGCATAGCGTTCGAATTCAAGCAACCGTACAAAGGTTTCAACCGCAAGATCGGCGAATTCGC
>DAINAJ010000099.1:0-12126 GCA_036733505.1 Casimicrobium sp. | reverse complement strand
AGATCGACATCGACGGGGACGGCAAAGTCAAACTCGGCTTCCCGGACAGTGATGCTCCGACTGAAGCGGCGGAAGAGGCGACCGCTTAGCGCTGTTCTTCGTTCGCGGAAAAACGGCAGCCTTGGCTGCCGTCTTTGTTTTCGGCGCATGAACGATCATGATATGGCTTTTGGCGCGCAGCGACCGTTCTGTGTGCGTTGTAGACGATTTTAATGATTAGTCGACTATGGTCGAAAAATGGCTTGAACGACCACCTGGCAGTCGCCCGTGCATAAAAGCTGAATACAAAAACTCCATTTGCATTAGTCCCAATTCGGGACTAATATTCACGTACTTTGAAATTAGTCGCTATCAAACATCTACGTGACTTCTGGTCGCAGCACCCGGACTCCGAGCAGCCGCTCAAGTCCTGGGCGGACGAGGTGAAGCACGCGGTGTGGCTGCAACCCGCGGACATCAAAGCGCAGTTCGGCAGCGCCAGCATCCTCAAAAATCGCCGCGTGGTCTTCAACATCAAAGGCAACGACTACCGTCTCATCGCTGCCATCGCCTACCGGTTTGGCGCGGTGTACATCAAATTTATTGGTACCCACAAAGCGTATGACGCCGTGGATGCCGAAACCGTAGAACTGGAGCAATCATGACCACGACAGCTTCCGCCCTCACACCCGCCCTAGTGCCCGCTCTCGCGCCACTACGCCCCATCCGCAGCGACGAAGACCATCGCGCCGCACTCAACGAACTCAGCGCCTACTTCGACAACGAACCCGAGCCCGGCACGCCCGACGGCGACCGCTTCGAAGTCTTGCTGACCCTCGTTGAATCCTACGAATCCAAGCATTTCCCCATCGACCTGCCCGACCCCGTCGAAGCGATCAAATTCCGCATGGAACAATCGGGCCTCACCGCAAAAGATTTGCAACCCATGATCGGCCGCCTAAACCGCGTCTACGAAGTGCTCAACCGAAAACGTCCGCTCACGCTTCCCATGATTTGGAAACTGCATCAAGGCTTGGGCATTCCGGCGGAGAATTTGATTCGGCCGAGCGATTTCACGCCCACCCAGCCTCATTAAAACTTACCCTGCCGAAAAAGCAATAACGCAAGCGCCCATGCGCATTCCTGACGTCAAAGAGACCGCATCCGACCTTCCCCGACAACGATGCACCGACTGCCGCAGCGGAAGAAGCCACCGCGTAACGCGGGTCTTTGCTCGCGAAAAAACGGTAGCTTTGGTTGCCGGTTTTTTTTGGGGTGTGACGCGAACCAAGCAAATCACCCCCGATGACACACCTTGCTGGCACCGCAACGCCACGTTCAAGGTGGTAGCGGCGGAAGTCGCGAATGGCGCGGGATAACTATCTGAATCATGCCTTCGGTCAACTACAACCTGACGCGCAGCGCAGCGATCCGTGCTCCTATAGCGCGCGCTCAGTTGCTAATCGCTCTATCGATGGCGCGTGCAAGTATTGGGTTAGTTGCCTTAGCGGCGAGCCCCTTCAAATAGCGAGTCGTAAAGGCGGCGTCACGAGAGTAGTGAATTGCCAAGCGCAGCGTGTTGGCGATAGCTGCTTCACGCGGCTGTTCCGCTGACGAGAGGCTAGATAGCGCCAGTGCGAACACGAGGCACGAATTGGTCGTTTCAGGTGCTAACGCCAGCGCCGAATAAGCGTGCGCTAGTAGCAGTTCGCGTCGCCCCAACTCGTATGCAGCAAGCGCTATCGCGCTGTGATGGGCACCGATCCCGGGCCCTGCCTCAGCGGCCGCAAGGTAGTTATTCAGCGCTTCATTCAGGTCGCCGGCATTTCGCGCGGCCGTCGCGGCGAGCGTGTACCAGACAGCTGCTGCGTCATCAGATACGGGTACCGGCACGCGGACCTGCGCAATGTCGCGCATCTGCGTCAGCGTTGTGGTCATATCCAGCCGTGGCGCGGCGAACGACGCGAACGTTGCGTCAATTCGTCGTTTTACTTCCCCAGACACAATGGCGGCGTCAAGTGTGGGTAAGCGCTTTTCGGAGGCTCGCGACGAAATGTATGCGGTAGCGGCCTGTCCGGTAAGCCGCTGGGCGTCTGATTGCGGTATCAGCAATTCTTGCGCAACCCAACCGAGCTCCCCGTTGGCCAATCGCACTTGCATAAACGTGCCTTCAGTGCCCACCTTTTGCAAAGGCGTTGCGCGCGCGATGGTGCGAACGACCTTAGATTTTCCATTGGGCGCGCTGCGCACATTCGCAGCGATTGCTGCTGTCGCCACGTCTGGTTCAAATTGGTACGATTGTGTCATTTGCGGCGTAACAGCAGGGACTGCGGGCGTGGCCGCCGTTGGTGTACTGACCACTGGCGCAGGAACACTGGCCGTTCGCGGCACTGGGGGTTCGGACTTGTTGCCTGAAATTTGCGCTATCCAAACGAAGAATGCGATGACCGCGACCGCTGCGCCCGCTGCGTAAAGCCCCGCATTGTCGTCGGAGGGCGATGGCACGGGCGATGCTGCGACCGGCGCGGCCTTTGAGGGTGACCAGGGGGTTGTGGTGCTGTGCGCGTTCTGCGTCGCTGACGGGGCCGCGACGGTCGCGATGGCGGTGACACGCTCAGGGGCATCGCCGCGTTTCCTGGCCGCAATCCACGCGTCGTGCTCCCGCCGTGTGTCGACCTTACTGAGCACGGCAAACGACACCGCCAGCACGTCGCGAATGCGCGCGGCTTCAGGGTCGTTCGGGTAGCGCTCGGCGGAATACTTATCCATCAACGCAAAAAACGACGCCGCGATCACCTCAAGAGGCGAAGTCTCCGAAACCGACAAATTTTTGTAGTGGGTGTGGATCGCGTCACTCATTCAAAAGTCACTTTCGGCAAGGCCGTGAGTTTGCATGTTGCCGTTGTGCACTTTGTAAAGTGTCATGGTCATGTTGCTGAACGTTGTTCCATCAAAAGTTCTAGTCTCAGTCAATTCAAAGGGATCTGAGCGCGAAAGCTGGCCGCTGTTCATGTCCCGATAGCGAATGTCATAGTTGCCAGCGCGTATGTTTTCTGCCCGAAATTGGCTGCCGCGATAGATGAAAAAATGACGCACCGGCACGGGCGCGCCTTGGTCGAGCGCGACGAGCTTGACGAACACGTCGGAATCGTTCTGCGTGTTGTCCACCGTCAGCGATGACAAACCGCCGCGCGCAAAGTCGCCGTAACCGCCGACGTAGCTATTGGACGCTGGCCACGGCTCGCCGTTGGGCGCGCGATCCGGTCGTACGTACGCTGGCTTGGGCGCGGGCTTGGCCGTTTGAATGCCGCTGGGTGTTGCGCTGGAAGTGGTGGTCGTCGCCTTAATCGGATGATCGGTATTGGCATACCAAATCCAGACGCCAAGCCCAAGATAAATGATCCAGTAGTTAAAGACGTGCTGAATCAGGCGAATGGCTGCATGTTGCGGAGCGGGAACGGGCGCGGGCGCGGGCGCGGGCGGCGCGGCCGACTGCCGCGCTCGCGGTGGTGGCGCTGGCGTGGGGGGCGGCGAGGGCGAACGTGGGGGTGGGGGCGAAGGCGGTGGCGAAGGTGCTGCGGCCGCCTCTTGCTCGGCAATCCATGCATCATGCGCTGCGCGTTTGGCCGGATCACTCAACACGCCGTACGACAGGTTCAGCACCGTCATCACGCGCGCCGCATCGCTGTTGTTAGGGTTCAGATCAGGATGATATTTCTGCGCGAGCGCTTTGTACGAAGCGCGGATAACTTCAATTGGCGCAGTGCGCGAAACTTTTAGGTTGTCGTAGTGGGTGTGCGGGGGCACGTCAAACTCGCTCGGAGGAATAAAAGGGGCCGTTTATGCCGACGCCATGGTCAGAATCGGACGCTGCGCTTTACGCGGTCAAGAATAGGAGCCATTAGCGTTTGACTGTCAACGCGGTACGACAGCGAGAACGACAAATACTGGTCACCAAAGGGAATTTTTATTTGCTCTACTCGCCACAGATCAGGATTGGGTTCGGTCACTCGCGTGTACGACAACACCAAGGCAAGCTGCCCGTTGATTGACTCCACGCGAGCGCGATCCATCGTGCGCACTTTTACCGGCCCGTTAGCGCTCATTTTTTTCATGCCCTCGCTGAACTCACGTTCAATTTCCAACAGATCGGTCGCGCTTGCAGCTTTTAACGCAGCCTGCGACAACTCCGTCTGCGCCACGATGCTGGCGCGAATTTGAGCGGCCGGTGGCCGCGGCGCCGATTCGACAATCAGCTGCTGGCTCTTTATGTGATCTGCGGGACCGACCCGTGCTTTATCGGCAATCGCCTGCCCCGCCAACGCTCTGTTTTGCACGCTGGCTGCGTCAACGACCGTCCAGTGCGACGGGATTTCGATCGTCGGTCCACTACCGATCCGCACGCGCTTGAAGTAAGCGGTCTGGGCGTGAGCGGGGGTAAACCCCATCGTCAGCACCATCAAGGTTACAAAACCAATGGCGCGCAGAAACATGCTTTGCCTAATCACGTTCTAGTAAAGATCGGTGGAATCCGCACCGTATGTATTGGGGCCAACGGTGCCGCGCAACATACAGATCACCAAAATGATGATGGCACCCAAATACGGCAGAAACATCAGCAAATACCACCAAGCCGACATATCGCGATCACGAAGGCGCTTGATGGTCGTCACAAAATTGATCCAAACAAACGCCAGTATCACTGGAACCAACAGGATGACCCCGACTATCGAATCTTTAGTTGGACCTGTGCCTGCGAGAGCGCCGAACACGAGCGCACATGTCGCCAAGAATACGACCCAAGGCAGCAGCGTTCCATGAAGCCAAAACGGCTTTCTGGGCAACCGCCCCGATGGGCTGAAGAGGATTTGACCGAGGGTTTGTCTTTGGGGCGTCTCGTTCATGATGCGGGCGATCTTTCGCTTTTGATGGGTGATTTCTTGATGGCTGGATTCTTAGTCGGTAACGTGCAGTCGGCGCTTAAGAAGAACACGATTTGCAATGCGGCACCGCCGCGGAATTTAAAACCGCTATCGTCGGCCACGTCATATTTGTTGTTGACGCGGATAGCGTCTTCAATTTCCCATTTCCATGGCCGCAGCGTCGGGCAGTAGCGCTGCGAAGTTAACTCCTCGCTCAGCGTCGCTGCGGAGTTAATGCTTGAGTTTGGTGTTGTGGTGTAGATGTTCGCTGATCTAACGCCGGTTTAGGCACAGGCATCGTGCCGCCCGATGGCTGCGACGGAGAAGCCGCGGGCGATGCGCGCACTTCGGTAACCGTTTGGCTGCTAGCAGAGGAAGGCAGCGAGCTAGATGGGGTCGTCCCGGATTGGGTCGACGCAGGCGCGGATTGCACGGCCGTCCCTTCCCGCCCGGTCGTCGACGTTCCATCCTTCTTAGCCCAATAGCCGACAAGTCCGAGGCCAGTCGCGATCAACACTATCAACACTATCAACACTATGACAAGCGTCACCGAAAAAATCTTGAAGGCGCTCCATGAGCTTCTTGCATTCTTGGTCGGCTCACTTTGCGGCACCTGAGTACCGGTTTTCTTCGATCCGTCCATCGGCGATTTCGATTGGTTTAAAGGTGGTGGATCGTCGAGCCAAATTGGTGCCGTCGCCCCTGTTCTGTAGATGCTCTCAGCCGGCCTAGCTGACGCCCGATCAGCTCGAGGAACATCCGCCGTTAGTTGGCTTTGAATTTTCCGCTCCAACGTAGATACCGTACCGTTGAGCCGATTCGTTGTGGCATGAGTATCCTGCTTGAGTGCCGCCAATTCTGAGGCGAGTCTCGTTGCCGCAGCACGCGCTTCCTTTATCGCGCGATCGCTGATTTCGGCATCAGTCTTTATCTTGTTTCGAACTGCATTTAGTTCGTTGGTGCGGGCATCGTCATAACTTGTTTGATCGGCCGACCACCGCTGCTTTAGAGCGCTGACCGTGACCGTGCTGATCGTCGCAATCTCACGCGCGACTTGATGAACCGCAGAGTCACGACAAAAAAAGACATCGCTACCAAACCACTCTGGGATGGTCTGGACGCATTCGAAAAATGAAACGGCGTTGGCTATCAATGCCTCGTCGATGGCGAGCAACTGGCGGGTCGGCGAGACCGTCGTATTGAGATTTGCCGCCGTCAATGGCCGGGCAGATTCCGCCAGAGCAGCCGCCTGCGTCGGGGCTTTAACAAGCCCCTGCCCCATGGCATCAGATACTCTGCGTACAAATCGCCCCTCTTGCGTCGCCGCCGCGATCAAACCTGAAAGCAACTCCTGCAGCACGTTGACTAGCAATCGGGAATCGACCCTGACGTTGCGCACGAATACCCCAGCGCCCGCAAACGCGCCTTCGCGCGGGCCACCAAAATCGTCAACCTTTGTGTAAATGGCTAGCAAGGCCATATCGCGCTCTGCACCGGGCACTCTGTAGTAACGAAACACATTGCAATCCGCCAAAAATGGAAAAGCGGTGTCGATTAGGCTGTGGGAAGGATGCGGCAGCGCAAATGATCGCGGACTGACATAGGCATCCGTTCCATCCGAGGTGCCGAAGACTGCGAGAGCTATCTTTTCCATGGTGGCTAAATAAACTTACGGAGACGTTGCCAAAGCGACTTGCGATACAGCGGTTGACCGTCAATGTTCGCGTAGAGCCAGTTTAGAACCTGCTTCGCGGGTATTGGGTCAAATTCACCTATGAATGGCTTGCCATCGGCCTCTCGTACGACACCAATTGAAAACTGCGCGATGGAGTTTCGCGGATGAAACAGTTTCGCGTAGGTTTTTGGCATGTTGCCGCGCACGAACTCGGCGACGGTTTTGTCGCCATCATATTCGTCCCACTTGGTCACAAGCAATAGAAAACGCGCGCTCTCGAACTGTGCATTCTGCTCAGCTATGTAATCCATGAACGACGTCATCATCAAGTCGTCGTCTGCGGCACGAGATATATCGGTCACCAAAATGAATGAGAGCGAGACATTATGTGCCTTGAAAAAAACATCAATGCCGTCAGGCAAGGTGCCACGGCCCCCGTCGGGCGAATCGACGTGCCGCAGTTCGTCACCAGGCATCTCAAGAAACGTCAAGCGCAGCTTGCGTCGTTTTGAATCGGCCGGGGAAAAAGCAACATTCAAGTAAAGCGGTTGTCGATCAGTGCCTAGCGCCGTGCGGTCAGGGAAAACACCTTCCGCAAACTGACGCTGTATACGGCGCAAGAGCGCATTGCCTTCGTCGACACCTTTTTTGATGCCAAAAGACGACAACTTACCGCCAGAGTCAACGCTGCCCATGAAGTTAATCAGGGCCGACGACACAACCGTCTTACCCCGCTGAGCGGCGCCGAACAAAAAAACAAAATTGCTGTCATGTCGTTTGATTGCTTCAATTTGCTCCCGCTGGGTCAACGCTGTTCGCGGTGGTGATCCCTGCTGATCATCCGGCAAACGAATGTCAGGTTGGTATTCGACGCGACGTGATTGGTCGGGCGTTGCGTCGGCCGGCGGGGCACCAGCGGCGGGCTGCTCCGCAGCTGTTGGGTTAGGTTTGTTCCAAGTATCAAAGTCTGTTGCCATCATGCTTCCTAAAAATCACTCGAGAGGCTGGAAGGACCAGCGCTTTTGCCGCGTAGCACCTTAGTCGACTTGCGCCCCCTCGGCGTCAAAAAGTAAACAAACAGCGGCACGATCAAGTCGATCATGAGCGCTAGGAATGCGGCTACCCATACGGCCCAATGGTTGATGTGCGCGATGGCGGAGCGGTAGGTGTGGCTGATTTTTCCGATTTCGTCGTTCTCTACGCGGATGGCCTCGTCGTATTCAAACTTTTTGTCTTTGAGCAGAGAACGGGTTTTTGAGCCGATGCCCTTGTAAAGATTGACTGCGTCTTGCAGCGTTAAAAGCGCGTCGCTTCTTGCCACCTCGGTTTTGCTGCTCACTGCGCGCAGGCTCTCAGTCAATCGGTCAATGATGGTTTTGGAATCTTTGGTGAGAATGCCGACGTAAGCGCGGCGCTCTGGTTCGTTTAGTTCCACCATTTTTTTGTTGCGCTCCAATGCGCTACGAATCATTTCCGCGTAGCTATCGGCGAGCTTTTTGAGTCCAACAGATGTGGTGTCGCGGCCGACTAGGCGGGTTAGCTTTTCGCCGAGCAGTGTTTCGATGTCGACCAAAATCAACTGCGCTTTTTGTCCGAGGCCGGGCTCTTGTGGATTCTGAATTTGTGCCGAGAGTTGCCCGATTTTGCTTTCGACCTGCGCCCGCAGTTTTTCGGCCTCTTCGCTGGTCAGTTCCGCAACGGCGCGCTCCTTCAGCGTTTGTACGGCCGTGATCTTTTGTTGTAGCTCTTCTCGTATCAGTTCATCGCCCATGAAAGTGCTGTAGAACTTGTTGAACATGCCGCTGAAGCTGGCTAACACGACCACGAAATACAAAATCATCAGCACGGCCACGCCACTGGCGCCCATGCCGCTCATCAGCCCGCGGCGCAGCTTAAAGTTCAACGCGAACAGCATCAAAACCAAGATGAGGGCGAGAACGCCCGACCCGAAAAGGCTGCCCACTAAATCGCGGTAGCCCACCATCATGGCGTAAAAACTAAAGCCTAAGCAGAGCACCGCAATAAGCAGCAGCACTATGCTCAATACGGCATCTTCTTCTCGGTCGTGGGTAGCGGATTCACTCATGGGTTGTTGCTTTTTTGGGTTGGCGGTTGTGGCGATTCAGCCGATGTCGAGCGCACGAATGGCTTGATCGCACGCGCGTTTCAGATTGCGAGATGATGATGAGTCGCTGCGCCATCGCAGCAGTTGCTCGCGAATGACGTCTTTGTGATTGGCGAGTTGGTAGTAACTGACTAGGCTTTCTTTCGCCCAATCAATATCGCCCAGCGCGGCCAGCGTTTGCGCTAACGATGCGTGGGCGGCGGCTCGCTTGGGGTTGAGGCGAATGGCCAGTGCCAGCGCGTCTTTGGCTGCGGCGAATTGGTTTACCTGGAAAAGCGCCTCGCCATAGTTCGCGACGGTGTCCGCATCTACGGGATTGAGATCGACCGCTTTTTTAAGCAATGGCAAAGCCTCGTTGGGTAGATTCGCGCGCAGCATTGATTGTGCTTTTCTGACCAGTTCGCGAGCTTTTTGTACTTCCGTCGGAGCGACAGCTGTGCGGAACGGTGCCGTCGACGCGATATCCGGTGCGAGCCGTTGCGCGTAGCTGTTTTGGCCAGAACCGGGCGTACTGCCTTGGGTCATGCTGCGCAATTCGTCAGCGGTGAGCCACGCCATCGCATCCGGGCGCGCGGTAACGAGGCGGCCCAGCACTGCGGCGGGAACGCCAAAATCAGCTAGTAGCCGTGCCATGTCGACGGTGACCGATTTGGCGAGTCGTGTTTCGCCGACGTCCGCAGCAGTGGCGCTGTGAACCCCTATTCGTGCTTGCGAGGAAGCGTGTCGCCCCACCCCTGCTGCAAACACCATGAAGCAGGCGCTGGCGCACATATGGGCATCATCCACCGCTGTGTTGATTCCGGCCGTACGCACCGTGATGGCGAGATCAGCTCCGCCTACTACCGAGCCTCCCGGCGAATTGAGAGAAAGCACCGAAATTTTTAGCGCCTGCGATTGCGCAATGGCAATGAGTGATCGAAGCGATGCGCCGTCGGCCGCGTCGATTTGCCCCGATACAGTGACGGCGACATTGCCGTCGCGCCGACCGCCTAGCTGAAAATCGGCCGCGCATATAGCCGTAGAATTCGTTAGGCAGGCTAACGCGAGCAGCCATTGCCTCGCGTGCAGTTTGATCGGCGCGCGACGCGAAGAACGGGCGGGTAGCGCCGCGCCTCGAGAGTGTTTCAACGCGCGTTAGCCACGACGATGGTGGCCGCTGACGTATCTGCCATCGCGACGCACATACGGGCGCACGTTTGTACTGTGCCTGGGTTTCTTCGCTACGCTGCTGAATTGCAAGGGGCGCGATGGTGCTTGTGTGCGGTGGTATTTAACCGTCCGCTGCGGTGCTAGTTTGATCGAAGTATGGGGGCGGTACGCGCGTGCTAGCCGCTGCCGCGGTGCATAGTCCGCGCCGACACCAGCACGAGCACCAATATCGGCTTGCGAAATCACGCGGCCGCCAACAGAAACTTGCGCTATGGTGCGCCCATATTTGTCTCGTGCTACGTGAGTGATGGCGACATTTGCGCCTCGCACTAATGCGGCCAATCGCGCCTTGGCAACAGCGCCGCCCGGTTCAGCTAATTCCGCAGCGTAGACATTTGCGAGCCGCACTTTTTGCCGTCCACAGATCAGGGTGTCACCGTCAATCGCGCGGCAAGTTGCTGCGCTCGCGCACCCCGTGCCCAGCGCCAACGCGATTACCGCCGCTGCGAATCGCTTCCAAGAAAGGCCATCGGCGTTCACTTGAAAACCTTTACCACGTCGCAGGTTGTACCGCTGTTGAAGATGAGCTTGTTGTCGTAGGCGTACGACTCGTATTTGAGTACCGCGTCTTCGCCTAACGCGAATTCAAAGCAAAAGCGGGTTTCGATATAGAGGCCGCTTGAGGACTTGTACAAATTTTGGTCAAGACGCTTTATGTTGACTTTGTAGAACTCGGCGTGCGCGCTGATGGCGAGAAGCGCTGCGATCAGGCCGGCGATTTTTTTAGGAGGCATTTGTTTTCCTATCAATTCGGAAGCTGGCATGCGCAGCTGCAATGAAAACTAAGTTTGCGTACAAAACATGAACAAATTGTTCATTGCAATATAAACCAGAAGTAACCCAAAATTCTGAATAAAAATTAACTTCCTGTTCATGAACCAGAAGCAGGAGTTTGCAGAACGTTTGCGTGCGGCGATGACCACTGCCGGGTACGAGCTACGACCCGTGGTCTTAGAGCGGCAGTTCAATGCTCGCTACTGGGGAAAATCGATGACGCTACAAGGCGTGCGGCGATGGCTGCGTGGTGAGGCAATACCAACGCAAGAAAAGCTGCAAGTACTGGCGGATTGGCTCAATATTGAGCCACATGTGTTGCGTTTCGGTAGCGCCACTTCTCAGAAAATTCTGGATCGAAAAAATCGGTGGGATAGCGATTTGGATCACCTTGAACGAGAAACATTCGCCGCGTTTCTCGCTCTACCCGCGGCGCAACGCAAGGTATTGCGCGAGGTTATTTTCACGTTCGCGAAGGCCCACAACGAGTAGCGGCGGAGGTGATGCCGACGCGGGCGAACATTTCGCGTGATTTTGAGCCGAGGCCGCGCAGCGCGTTTATGCTGGCTTCGGCCTCGTTTGCGCGCTTCACAGCGAGCGCTGTTTTGTGTTCGGCCCGCGCTTGGGATTTACCCCAACCGCTTAATCAAACTAGACGTATCCAATCGCCCACCGCCCAATTGCTGCACGTCCGCGTAGAACTGATCGACGAGCGCGGTGACTGGCAAACGTGCGCCGTTGCGTTTGGCTTCGTCTAGGCATATCCCTAAGTCTTTGCGCATCCAATCCACCGCGAAACCGAAGTCGAATTTGCCGTCAACCATCGTGTTGCCGCGGTTTTCCATTTGCCAGCTTTGCGCTGCGCCTTTGCTGATGACTTCGAGCACGAGCTTGGCGTCGATGCCGGCTTTCTGGGCGAAGGCGAGGCCTTCGGAGAGGGCTTGTACGAGCCCCGCGATGCAAATTTGGTTGACCATTTTTGTGAGCTGGCCTGCGCCAGCGTCACCGATGCGCACGAGGGCTTTTGCGTAGACGTTGAGTACGTCTTTCACGCTGTCAAAGGTCGCCTGATCGCCGCCGCACATGATGCCGAGCTTGCCGTTTTCTGCGCCTGCTTGACCGCCAGAAACCGGTGCGTCGATAAAGCCTTTGCCTTGTGCGTTCGCTGCGGCGTCAAGCTCGCGTGCGAGTTCGGCGGAGGCCGTGGTGTGGTCTACCAACACCGCACCGGCCTTCATTCCGGCGAGCGCGCCGCTGTCACCGTAAACCACGGAGCGCACGTCGTTGTCGTTACCGACGCACATCAAAACGATGTCCGCACCCGCAGCGGCTTCGCTGGGCGTGGCACCTGATGCGCCGCCGTACGTGGCGACCCACTTCGCGGATTTCTCAGCGTTGCGGTTGTAGACGGTGACGCTGTGGCCAGCCTTTTGCAGGTGGCC
>DAINAJ010000098.1:4236-12269 GCA_036733505.1 Casimicrobium sp. | reverse complement strand
AGGTCAAGGCGGTAGACGCGGTGGATTTACCGCGCTACCTTGGTACTTGGCACGAGATCGCGACGATCCCGCAGTTCTTTCAACGCAAATGCGTTCGTGACACAAAAGCGGTGTATGCCGCTGGCGAGGCAGCACAGATTCGTGTTGAAAATGTGTGCACTCGCGAGGACGGTGGTCGCGAGAAAATCGAAGGGCGAGCGCGTGTTGCTGACAGTGCCCAAACCTCAAAACTCGAGGTCACTTTTCTTGAGTTGTTCGGCGAATATCGCTTTTGGGTGGCCGCAGACTATTGGGTGCTGGCTCTTGATCCTGACTACGCTTGGGCCGTCGTTGGGCACCCGTCGTTGCGCTACGGCTGGGTGTTGTCGCGTGAGCCGCGCCTCCCGTCAGCGACGTTGGCGGAAATCATCGGGCGCGTCAAGTCACAGGGCTACGACGCTTGCGCGTTCGTGATCACGCCGCAAACGGGGGGACTTTCGGTCAAGCGGCCACTGTGCACGGTGCTGCCTTAGCCCTTAAGCGTTGCCGATTCCATTGCGGGTCAGCATGTTCAGCTCGGTTACGCTTTCGGCGCGCCCTTTAGGAACGAATCTAATTCGCCCGATTTGGGCGGTTCAATCATGTTGAGATCTAAGTCCCAGCTTGGTGTACCGTCGTCGTCGTTGGCACCACGCGACTCCCAATCAGCTTCTGGTAGGCCTGTTGGTGGTAGCGAGCTCAGCACGTCATGCACCTGAAGCAAGAGCAGTAGATCTCGGTACGCAGCTAAGCTGAAACCAAGGCGGGAGCCACCGCGATTGTCATAGAGCAATTCGTCGAGGAATTTGCGCGCCTCAGGTTTGCCCCAGTCACGCTCAATGCGAGCCACCAAATGTGGAAATGCTTCCAAGCCGTCATCAAGCGCGAGCTCGTGACCATAGCTGTCCCAGTCCGGCATACGACCGTTGAAGTGCTTGCGAAACTTTGGCGCCAATTCGTCGTATCCAGCGCGATTATTCGTACGGCGATACAAATCAAAAATCATCAGCCACGGCACCGGTGAAGCGCGATCACTTGCCAGATTCTGGATGTGGTTACGCAGGATGCTGATGGCTTGGTCGGTGCGGCCAAGGTCGGCGTAAACCTGCGCCTCGTCGGTGGCTTGAGAAAGCACCGAAACGTCAACTTGGGACGCGGTATCCTGCAACTGAAATAGCGGGCTGTTGAGCTTGTCGGTGGCCTCTCGTTCCGCCCGCTGAGTGCTCGCAGCCGCGGATGACCCATTGGAATCTGCCGCTTTGCCTGTGGTGCTGGCTTCAACTGAGGTCTTTGCACTAGTCGTGTGGGCAACCGTTTGGCCGCCCATCGTCAGGGCGACCGTCGTCGCTGGCATTACGGTGTCGAATTCGTCCACTTGGGTGTGGACAACGGTGAGCGGTTCCGCGGTGTCAAAAACAGGGGCTTCGCGCTTCGCCCGGCGCTGACGTATCAAGAAGCCGACAAGACCCGCCACCAACGCGGCAGCCGGCACCCAGAGCCACGCTAGCCAGTCGAAGTCCTCCTGCGCAGTAGCGCTTGCCTTTGGCGGGGAGACGGTGACTTTGGGGACGTCCTTCACGGGGGCATTGGACGCCAAGCCTGGTGTATTTCCAGCAGTACCCAGTTGCAATTGGAGCTCTGCCAACCGCCGTTTCGCAACCACTAGGTCGGCTTCAAGACGAGGCGCCAAGTCTTCCTCGATCGGGGACGCGAGTAATCGGCTTCGCCGTTCGTTGGCTATGGCTGTCTGAAGCTCATTCCCGGCCTGCGGCTGAGCGACCGGATTGGAAGTAAACGACGGCAGATCTGATGAGATTTTTAGTCTCGGGATCGCGAGCGCTGCGAGACTCGCAGCGTCCACGGTAGACGCTGCGCCGGCCGGGGCACCTTGCACTTGCAGCTGATCGCGCGTCTCGACCGCCTTCGCGCTCTTACTACTTAAGCTGTCAAGTGAAGTTTTCCCCGGGCTAGTGGCACTGGCTGGGGCTTGTCGTTTTGAAGGCGCAGCCACGCTGTCACGCTTCTCCCGCGACGCCTTGGCAGCTCTCGCCGTGTTCGCTGAGCCGTTCCTGCTGTCTTTCGCGCCCGATTTTGTAGCGGTTTGAGCGCGCGAAGCGTCTTGATCGCGCGCCGCTACGTCCAGTGACGAGCCTGATGGACGCGTCGAACCTGATGTTGTAGGGGCTAGAGTCGTCTGCGCCGTCTCCGGCAATTTCAGAGCCGGAGGATCGAGCAGGATCGTGTAGTCACGACGGATTGGCGTGTCACATCCGGCTTCGAGCGTGATTCGAACAATCGGATCATCGATTGGTCGCGCACCGCGAATGAGTAGACGCGGCGGCGATGACGAGCTTTGCAATTCGATTCGCGCTTGCGTGATCGATGGAATTCCGTCTGAACGATTAGGCGCGACGAGGCGAAAGCACGCGGTCTCGAGCGAATCCCCCGTTGCGCCTAGGAGGCGAATCGAAACGCTGAGCGGCTGCCCAAGCGATGACGACACTTGCTCTGCACCAAAAGAAAGCGCACCGGTCGGCCCCGAAAACGTCGAAAGTGAGGCCGCAGCCATCAGGCTCAAACCCAAACGCGACCAATCAATCTCTGACCTTTGGGTCAAGCCAAACTCCCCTCAAGAAAACTATGCACTTTTATCAACGAAGAGTGTAACCAAGAACGCGCAATCCGATGGCATATATGCCGCTATTGGGCTGCGGAAACGTTGAAAAATTCGCGCGAACCACGCATTTGCACGATTCGATCCAAGAGCAGACTCAGATGATCCGAATTGTCGACAAAATTTAAGCCCTCTGTGTTGACAAAAAGCACGGGCGCCGCATCGTAAGCGTGGAAGTAGCGTGTGTAGCTATCGGCCAAACGAGCCAGATAGTCCTGCGAGATCGATTGCTCAAATCGAATGCCCCGTCGATGCACGCGATTTGCAAGCGTATCGGTCGAGGCTTGCAACACAATCACCAAATCAGGCGTTGGACAGTGTGGCTGCAAGTGTGCGTAGATTTTGCGATACAGCGCTAGTTCGTCCTCGCTCAAATTTAGGTTCGCGAAGAGGGCGTCTTTATCGAGCAGAAAATCCGCGACCACCGCGCGTGAAAACAGATTCAGTTGCGAAAGCGCCTTGACTTGATCGGCGCGTTGAAAGAGAAAAGTGAGCTGCGTCGCGAGCGCGTGGCGCGCCGGATCGGCGTAGAACTTTTCGAGGAACGGATTTTCAGTCGGCGCTTCGAGCAGCAATTCCGCGCCCAGTTTCAGACCTAGCTTTCGCGCAAGACTTGTTTTACCCGCGCCAATCGCGCCTTCGACCACAACGTAGCGCAACGTGTTCATGTCCACAGTGGAGCTTCTCCCAAACGTTTGATCGCGGAATGAGGCAACAAATCGATGAGATGTCGCGCGCTTCCGTGCGCTCCTACGCGCACCTCCGGCGCGATTTCGAGCAAAGGCAACAATACGAAATCACGCTGATGCATGCGCGGATGCGGAACGGTCAGCGACTCCGTGTCAATCACAACGTCACCATAAAGTAGCACGTCGATGTCCAGCGTACGCGCCGCGTTTTTCTCTCCCGCTCGCGTTCGGCCATGCGCGCGTTCGATCGCCGCTGTATGTTGATGTAATGCTTCGGGCGTGAGCGATGTGCGCACAGAAACCACAGCGTTAAGATAGTCTGGCTGCGGCGTTGCCGCTCCCCATGCGGGTGATCGGTAAAGCGACGATTTAGCCGTGAGCACCGTGCTCGGCATGGCCGCGATTGCTTGGACGGCGTCGGCCAGCAGCGCTTCACTTTCGCCAAGATTGCTTCCCAAGGCGAGGAATGCCGAAACAGGCTGCGTTACGGTCGCTTCACGCGCCACGACAATGGCCGCTCGTCATTCCGCGTTGGGCGCGCTGCCCGCGTTCGAAGCACCGCCGTCTCCATCGCGACGGCGATTGCGTCCACCGCGCGAGCGTCTTCTGCGGCCACTGGGTTCACCGCCTTCGCCCCCGCCGACGCTGGTCGTGTGGCGAATTTGTGCACGCTGGCGTTGGTTGATGAGTTCTTGCCGGATGTCTGGATCGGACTCGATGAAATTGGTCCACCAATCGGCGAGCTCTTGTTCTACTTCGCCTGCTGCCGCACGAAGAAGCAAAAAGTCGTAGGCCGCGCGAAAGCGTGCCTGCTCGACGACGCGTAGCGCAGCCTTGCTTGTGCGCTGCTCGAAACGTGGTTGCATGAGCCAAATTTCGCGCGTGATGCCAGCGAAGCGCTGCGGCAAGGTGATCGTTTCGCGCTGTTCGACGATGACTTCTTCCATCGCCTGCATTAGCGCGGGGATGCGATTTTCGCCACGACCTTCAATTTCGGTCCAGCGTTTCACCACTTGATGCCAGAGCAAACTCGCGAACAAGAACGCGGGTGACACCGGTTTGTCCTCGCGCACGCGGCGATCCGTGTTGTCGAGCGCAAGCTCAATGAATTTTTGTCCGCCGGGTTGCTGGTAGATCAAATCAAGCAGCGGTAGCAGGCCGTCGGCAAGCCCATACTTGCGAAGCTCGGCCAGTGTGGCGTTGGCGTAACCGGAGAGCAGTAGCTTCTGTATTTCGTCGAAGAGCCGCGCTGCGGGGACGTTCTTGATCAAATCGGCGTGCTGATGAATTGGCGCGGCGGTCGCTTTCGCGATAGTGCAATTCAATTTCACTGCTAGACGTATCGCACGCAACATGCGCACAGGATCTTCGCGGTATCGGGTTTCCGCTTTCCCAATCAAGCTGAGCGTGCGCTTCTCAACGTCTTTCAATCCACCGAGAAAATCAACGACAACATCGCGCATCGGGTCGTAATAGAGTGCGTTGATGGTGAAATCGCGGCGCGCGGCGTCTTCGGCTTGTGTGCCGTAAACGTTGTCGGAAGTGATGCGCCCGGTGGCATCGGACTCAACTGTGCCCGCGCCCTTATTGCCTTCGGTTGCCTTTACGCTATTGCTGCGGAATGTCGACACCTCAATGGTTTCGTCGCCAAACATCACATGCACAAGCTTGAAACGCCGCCCAATGACGAAGGCCCGACGAAACTCGTGTTTCACGTCCTCAGGCCGCGCGTTGGTGGCGACGTCAAAGTCTTTCGGTGTGACGCCCAGCAACGCGTCGCGCACAGCGCCGCCGACGATGTAAGCCTCATAGCCCGCGCGTTGAAGCTTTTCGCAGACGTATACGGCGTTGCCGCTCATGTGTTCGCTGCGGATACCCAGTGCTTTGCCTGAGTGCTCCTTGCGGACGGCGGTTTTTCTGGGAAGGACGCGCTCGAAGAGTGCTTTGATCATTCGACTAAAGCCTGTGGTGTGTCACGTCCGGCAACAAAAGTGTCGCCGGGCGCGTGCCCCGCAGTGTCGTCATGTCGGTGCCGGGTCAATCGCGCTCTGGCGCGGGTAACTCGAAACACAGAAATGACCCCGAGGGGCGGTGGATAGAAACGGAAGCGGGTCGCAATGAACCCGCTTGCGCGCGAAGTATAGCGAGACGGCCGTATGCGCCGCGTCTGCCAGTCAGCCCCGCGCCAGCTTCACCCGCCTAAAATAGGAGGCTAACCGCGCGTCAATTGCACGCACCTACATCGCAAAGATTGCTCAAACATGGCTTACGACAAACTCTCCCCCGGCCGCGACGTACCCAACGACATCAACGTCGTAATCGAAATCCCGATGAACGGCGAGCCGATCAAGTACGAGGTCGACAAATACACCGGTGCGATATTCGTGGATCGCTTCATGTCGACTGCCATGCACTACCCCTGCAACTACGGCTACATCCCGAAAACGCTTTCGGGTGACGGTGATCCGGCGGACGTGTTGGTGCTCTCGCCCGTGCCTTTGATGCCTGGTGTGGTGGTGCGTTGCCGCCCGATTGGCATGCTCAAGATGCAAGACGAAGCCGGTAGCGACGAGAAGCTCTTAGTGGTGCCGGTCGATAAGCTCACGAGCATTTACCGTAATGTGCAAAGCCCACGCGACCTCCCGCCGATTGAGATTGATCGCATCACGCACTTCTTTGAGCATTACAAAGATCTCGAGCCGGGCAAATTTGTCAAAGTGCTGGGTTGGACTGAAGCTGCCGACGCGCGCGCCGAAATCGTCGCTGCAATGGCGCGCTTTGATACCAAAGCTGCGGCTGACGCCAAGAAGCTCTAGTCGACAGTCGCTCGCCGCGCGAGACCCGCGTAGCGCGGCTATTTAGACGCTGGCTACGCCAGCAACGCACCATTCGCGCCGCGCACTGCCCGCTCGTCGCATCGACGACGTTGCGGCCAATGCCGCGTGCAAACATTCTTCCATCAACGATAACTCTCCGATGGACGAAAAACATGTTTGAATTTCTCAGCCAAATCATTACGCGCACTCCGATCTGGGTCTGGGCGATCTTGGCGGCACTCATCTTCTTGGGCGTGAAGGCGTTGCGCCCGCGCACGGTCAAACGTTTCACGGTGCTCATCGCGCCGATTGCATTTCTGCTACTTGGACTCACCTCTTCGCGCGGTGCGATCGGCTTTGCGGCTTGGGGCGCAGCGTTCTTAGCCGTCGCCGTGTTTACGGTTTTTGTTTGGAAACCCACCGCCGGAGCCCGCTACGTGCCCGAGGGCGATCAATTGCATCTGCCGGGTAGCGTTGTGCCGATGATTCTGATGCTCGCGATTTTTTTGCTCAACTACATTATCAACGTCACGTTGGCGGTTAGCCCCGCGCTTCGCGGTGAACTCGTGTGGCAAGTCGGCCCCGGCATTGTTCTCGGCGCGCTTTCAGGCTTGTTTGCGGGCCGTGCATTGACCCAGTATCAAATGAATGCGGTATCGTCCGCGATCAGAATTTAGTTCGGTGCAAGTAAAGTCGCAATGAATCCCAAGATCGACGCGCGCTTGAATCCCGGCACGGACTACCACCCGATGCAGGTGATTCCGCTGTTTCGCCGGTGGCGTCCCTCGCTGCTGCGCAATCTGCTGCTCACCGCAATCTTGAGCGCAATCATCGTCGCGATGATCGCTGCGAGTATCGCGGCGTTCGGCGGCACACTGACCTGGCGGCGCATCTACGAGATCTCGGTGTTTACGGTAGCGATTGCCTATTCGCAGCACTACCTATACAAATTTTTCATCACCATGGCGCGTCGCCGCGAGGGTTGGGTGCGTTGGGTGATGCACCCACTGTTCCTGGGGTTCGCGTTACCGGTCGGCGGTATTTACGTCGGCTTCGTGATCGCGATGTGGATCATTTCGGGTGGTTTGTTTTTGCGGTTTGACCAAGGCTGGCGTGAATTTGTGTTCGCTGCATGCATTGCAATCGCTGTTGGCTGGGCTCTCTGGGAGAGCGTGGAGGCAAATCGTGTCCGGGAGGTTGAGCGCCGCGAGCGCGCGGAGCTCGAAGCCACCGCAGCGCGCACCGACAAAGAACGCGCCACTGCAGAACTCAAAACGCTGCGGGCACAAGTCGAGCCGCACTTTCTTTACAACACGCTCTCCAACGTGGTGAGTCTGATTGACCGCGACCCGAAAACCGCGAAGCACATGACCGAGCGTTTGATTGGCTACTTGCGCCACACCCTCGACGCGTCCCGACGTGAGCATGCACTGGTCGGCGACGAGCTTTCCATCATCGCGGATTACCTCGAGATTTTGGGGCTGCGCATGGGCGAGCGATTGTCGTTTTCCATCGATGCCGACGATAGCGTGCGTGCCCTGCCGCTCGCGCCAATGCTGCTGCAGCCGCTCGTCGAGAACGCGATCAAGCACGGACTGGAGCCTAAGATCGAGGGCGGAACGATTCACGTCAGCGCCGCTCGCGACGGCGACACGCTCGACATCACGGTGGAGGATACTGGCCTAGGCTTTGGTGCTTCCACCGACACCGCAGGCAGCGGAAGTGGTCTTGCTAACGTTCGCGCCCGGATCGCGGCGATTTATGGCAGCAGCGCGCGCCTAGTCATCGAGGCTCCCGCTGTTGGTACGCGCATTCGAATACGGCTGCCGTTGGCGG
>DAINAJ010000098.1:0-4136 GCA_036733505.1 Casimicrobium sp. | reverse complement strand
GGCGCGGGCGGCGGGCCGCTCGTGGTGTTTGTCACCGCGTACAACGAATACGCGGTACAGGCCTTCGAGCGCGAAGCCGTGGATTACCTCGTGAAACCGGTCAACGACGAGCGTCTCGCTGAAACGGTTGAACGATTGCAAAAGCGTTTGGCGGCGAGCGCGTTGCCCGCGCCGGCCAACGATGAACTCACACGCGCGCTCGCGCTCATCCAACAGCTCGCCGCTGGTGGTGGCGGAGGCGCAATGAAAGCGGCTGCGCCATCGCACCTCAAATTTTTGCGTGCCGGCATCGGCGACACCGTGCGCATCGTGCCCGTCGATGAAGTTACACACATGCAGGCGCAAGACAAATACGTCTCGCTCTACACCGCCGACGGCGAGCAACTGATTCGCATTTCCCTCAAAGAACTTGCTGATCAGCTTGACCCGAATTTATTTGTGCAAGTGCATCGCTCGACCATCGTCAACATGGGATTCGTCGACACGGCAGACCGTGACTTCACGGGGCGCGTGATGCTCACGCTAAAGGGCGTGAAGGAAAAAGTGCAAGTGTCTCGCCAATACGCGCATTTGTTTTCGCGGATGTAGCGCTCTTACGCCAGGGCGCTAGCTCGCCTTAGGTACCAACGCGCGATACGCGTGCCATGTCGCGTGCCCCAGCCACGGCCCCACGAGGATGAGTCCGACAAACGCTGGCAGCATCGCCAACAGCGTCAGCAGCGTTATCGTGCAGCCCCAGAGCGTGAGCGTCACAGGCGAGGCGAGACACACGCGCACACTCGTGAGCGCCGCGGTCACGGCGTCGGTGGATCGGTCGAGCATTAATGGAATCGCCACCACGCTGGTGACCAAAACGAGTGTGGCGAAGATCGCACCGACGACCAGATACGCGATAACAAATGGCACGTTTTGCAGCGTCATGAACGCGCGCAGTACGTCGGTACTTTCGGGTAAACCACCTTGATAAAACAGCGCAAACACGACGAGTGACGCGCGGCCCCATAAGAGTTCGAGCACCAGCAATAGCGCCGCAAAAATCGCGATGTTCTTTGTGTTCTTTTTGAACGCCAACGCGGCGTTCTTCACGCGAGGCATTTCACCGCGTTCGCGTGTGCGCGAAATCTCGTAACAACCCACGCAGACAAACGGCCCGATCAGCAAAAAGCCTGAAATCATCGCCATCAAGTAAGCCGGGGCGTTCATAAACACGAAACCAAGCAGACCGCCCATCGCCACGAAACACACGCCGAACCAAACGCCGGTGAGGTAGCTACCCGTCAAATCTTGCCAACCCAAACTTAACCAGCGCAGAATCTCGCGCGGCGCGATGCTGCCTGTGATGGGAATGAACATCGAATCAGGGGCGCGTTTGTCTTCGGTCTTCGCGGTCGCGCCCGCGTTAGCAGCATCTTGGCTTGCCAGAGCCCTCGCCTCGCGCGCGGCCTTAGCGGCGCGGCTCGCTTGAAGCGCGATGAGCCCGACGTCGACGGGCGTTTCGTCGTACGGTTTGTTGGCAACAGTGCCACCAGTTGCGTCGTTCGCGGGTGCGTTCATGAGCCTCCTTGTTCGCGTTAACGCGCGAGCGCTGCCTCCCTGCCGCGCCGACGTGCGTGTTTAGCGTAACTCTAACGCAAGTTGAACTGCGAAATGGGCCACTGCCCAATGGCGTCAGGGGGCCGCGACGCGACTTGCCGGGCTACGAGAGCGCCCGTGGCTTCGTTCTGTGCCGACGGCCACGGGCGATCACGCACCCGACGAGGCGTAAAAGACATTGAAGTCTTTGCCGGCGTCTTGCCAGCATCGCGGCGAGACGAAGCCGGCCTCGCGCAGCAAAACGGCGAATTCTTCAGGCGCGTATTTGTATGAATTCTCGGTGTGAATACGCTCGCCTTGCGCGAAGCGCCGCGTCGCACCGCGTACGCGCACTGCGACTTCGCGTCGCGCCTCAACGTGCATTTCGATGCGACCCAACGCTTCGTTGTAGAACCCACGGTGCTGCCAATCGCGCACATCAAAATCGGTGCCAAGCAAATCGTTGACGTGACGCAGCGTGTTTAGATTAAACGCGGCAGTCACACCGAGCGCGTCGTCGTACGCCGCGTCCAGCCGCGCGCTGTCTTTTTTCGCATCAACGCCGATCAACAAGCCGCTACCCGCGGCGGTGCAGTGCGCGCGAATTTGCTTTAGAAACCACAGCGCCTCGTCCGGCAAAAAATTACCAATCGACGAGCCGGGATAAAAGAAGAGGGCCGGCGCGTCGCTCATCACCGCCTTGACGTCAAGCACGCGCGAGAAATCGGTGATTAAGCCTGCAAGCGTGGGCGCGTCGGCGTTGCTTGCCAAACGCTCCAGCGCGTCACGCGCCGCCGTTTCGGAAATGTCTACCGCGGCATAGCGTGAAGGCTTGAGCGAGGCGAACCATTTTTCCGCTTTCACCGAATCCCCAGAACCCAAGTCGACGAACTGCTTTCCCGTGCCAATAGTTTGCGCGATCTCGCTTCGATACTGCTCGAAAATCGCGGCTTCGGTGCGCGTTGGATAGTACTCGGGCGTCAGCACGATCGCGTTGTAGAGCGTCGAGCCCAGCGCATCGTAAAAGAATTTCGGCGGGATGCTCGCCGCTGGGGCAAGCAAGCCGCGCTCAAGCGCGTCGAGCTCCGATTTTGCGTCAAGCTTTAGGGTGTTGGTGATCGTGAAGCTTCGCGCTGTTTCCGCTAGCCGCCCAATGGCGGTGTCAACGCGATGCGTCGTGACGAGGTGTGGTGTTGCCATGTTTTCCGCCTTATTTGGAGCCGTAGTGTTCTGATCGTCGCGCTACCGCGCCAACCGAATCCCCGTGAATTGCCACCGCTTTTCCGGTTGAAAAAAGTTGCGGTAAGTCACTCGCGCGTGGCCTTCGGGCGTAGCCACAGAGCTGCCGCGCAACACGAATTGGTTGCACATAAATTTGCCGTTGTACTCTCCCACGGCGCCTTCCGCGGCGGCGAAGCCCGGATAGCCGAGATAAGCGGAGGCCGTCCACTGCCATAGCGAGCCAAACATCTGGCTCGGTGCGGCAGCAGCATGTGCAAGAGATACGCGCGCTGCGTTTTCCCATTCGGCCTCAGTGGGCAAGCGCGCACCGGCCCAACGCGCATACGCCTCGGCCTCAAAAAAACTGACATGCGACACCGGCGCGTCAAGAGCGAGCGGATGTTCGCCATGCAACGTGAATTCTTGCCAGGCCCCAAGCTCTTCGGATCTCTCGCGCCAGTACATTGGCGCACGCCACCCGCTTTGATTGACGCGATCCCAACCTTCCGAAAGCCAAAGCTCGTGTCGCGTGTAGCCTCCATCTGCGACGAAGGCAAGAAACTCGCGATTGGTGACCAGCGCATTGGCCAATTGATAGGGCCGCAAAAATGTTTGATGGCGCGGAGTTTCGTTGTCGAACGCAAACCCGGCACCCGGCTCCGCTTCATGCCCAATCTCAACGAGTCCGCCGGTGAATGCACTCCAACCACGGGCGGTGCTTTCGTTTAGTTGCGTTGGATCGGCTGACGCGTAGACCGGCGCAAGCGGACTCACCGACAGCATGTGTTTCAGGTCGGTGAACATCAGTTCTTGATGCTGCTGCTCGTGGTTAAAGCCGAGCGTAATGAGCGAGTGCACGGCCTCCGTCTGCGACGCGCCAGAGAGCATCGCCAGCATCGCGGCGTCCACGTGCGCGCGGTACGCCAGCACGCGCTCAAGCGACGGCCGCGAGAGTAGCCCCCGCTCAGGGCGCGGATGTTTCTCGCCCACGGTGTTGTAGTAACTATTGAAAAGCACCTTAAACGCCGGGTCGAATGCGGCGTAATTCGCGGCGAGAGGCTCTAGCAAAAACGTCTCGAAGAACCATGTCGTATGCGCCAAATGCCACTTAATCGGGCTCGCGTCGGGCATGGACTGCACCTGGCAATCTTCCGCCGACAACGGCGCGGCGATGGCGAGCGTCGCCGCGCGCACTTGCGCGTAACGCGCGGCGAGCGATGGCGCGATGGTGGCGGTGGGAGCGGCGGCTAGTGAAGTCGGGTTGGGTGGCATCGATCCAGTCTCTTCAGTGACGTGAGTGCAGCGCATGGATGCTACGCAAAATGCGCTCGTGTGGTTTTGCG
>DAINAJ010000097.1:0-12286 GCA_036733505.1 Casimicrobium sp. | reverse complement strand
AGGTGATCTTTTCGTTTCAACATGTCGGCATTGTGCCTTGATGCATCGCCAACGCACCAACTTTGAGCCAACTTTACTGCGCGCCTGTTTCTTGTGCCAAGCCACAAATTGACGCGTGCCGCGATCAAGAATGCACCGATTTGTGCCGCCCTACGTGAACCCGAGCGCTAAATGTGCTCTAAGAACTCCCCAATTCCAGCAAACAAACGTCGTGGCACGTTGATTGCAATAGGTAGGCATCCCACCCAGTGGGCATCACACACAACCTCTCGGGAGAATTCAATATGCCTCAAGTTACGCGCCGCGGTGCAATCAAGACGCTGACTGCCGCCATCATCACTGCAAGCCTCGCCCCACTGTCCTTCGCTCAATCGAAAGATCCAATCAAAGTGGGTGTGTTGCACTCCCTCTCCGGCACGATGGCGATCTCGGAAACGGTACTGAAAGACGTAGCGCTGATGGCCATTGAAGAGATCAACGCTAAAGGTGGCGTGATGGGCCGCAAGCTTGAGCCCGTGGTCGTTGACCCCGCGTCCAACTGGCCGTTGTTCGCTGAAAAAGGCCGTCAACTGATCTCGCAAGACAAAGTTGCCGTGACGTTTGGTTGCTGGACATCAGTGTCGCGCAAGTCGGTGTTGCCAGTTTACGAAGAGCTCAACAGTCTCCTCTTTTACCCAGTGCAATACGAAGGTGAAGAGCTTTCGAAAAACGTGTTCTACACGGGTGCTGCGCCTAACCAGCAAGCAATTCCTGCTGTCGAGTACCTAATGAGCAAAGACGGCGGTTCGGCCAAGCGCTGGGTGCTGCTTGGCACCGACTATGTGTACCCACGCACGACGAACAAAATTCTGCGGTCGTTCCTGAAATCCAAAGGTGTCGCCGAAGCCGACATCATGGAAGAGTACACACCATTCGGTCATAGCGATTACCAAACGATCATCGCGAACATCAAGAAATTTGCGTCCGCTGGCAAGAAAACCGCCGTTGTGTCGACGATCAATGGTGACTCCAACGTGCCTTTCTACAAAGAACTCGGCAACCAAGGCTTGAAAGCAACCGACGTTCCGGTCGTCGCGTTCTCTGTCGGCGAAGAAGAACTGCGCGGCGTAGACACCAAGCCGCTCGTCGGCCACCTTGCCGCATGGAACTACTTCATGAGCTTGAAGAACCCGGCCAATGACGAGTTCACGAAGAAGTGGGCTGCCTACGCAAAAGCCAAGGGCATCGCAGGTCACAAAGACAAGCCATTGACCAACGATCCAATGGAAGCCACTTACATCGGCATCTACATGTGGAAACAAGCGGTTGAAAAAGCCAAGTCCACCGACACCGACAAAGTGATCGCGGCGATGGCCGGTCAAACATTCAAAGCGCCAGGTGGCTTCACATCCACGATGGACATGAAAAACCATCACCTGCATAAGCCAGTCTTCATCGGCGAAATCAAGGCGGATGGTCAGTTCAACGTGGTGTGGAAAACCAAAGGCCCGGTTCGCGCTAATCCGTGGAGTCCCTTCATCACTGGCAACGACAAGAAGAAGGACGAGCCGGACGGCAAAACCAAAATCTAGTTCCCGAGTTCTGTTACAGATATAGACGATCCTCCGTGAGCCGGGCGTTGCTGCGCGCCAGCGACCCCGGCATTTTTTTGTCTGGCGAAGACGTATAGCGCCAATGGAGACCACCTTGTTACGTCACCTGTTTCTGCGCTTGCCGTTTGCGATTGCATTCGTTGCGAGCCTTCTGACCAGCAGCGTTTTTGCGCTGACGCCACAGTCGGCAAAGAACATTGCCGTGGGCGAAAACGACGACCGCATTAAAGCGCTCGGCGAGGCGCTAGCCACCCCAGACGCAGCGCTTGCGCGTCTGATTGACGCGCTCCTCGATGACACTGCAAAAGTCGCTGGCGACGCTGTGTTCATCGTAGTCAACGGCAATGCGGTCGACGCCGCTACCGGGGTCTCCGTAACGCTTCCGTCAAACCTCGAAGACGTTGTCAACAATAACCGTATGCGCAACGAACTCGAAGGCGCAAAGGCCGCGCTTGGTTTGTTCTCGGACAGTCTGACGACACGCAACAACGCGATCACGCAACTCAAGGACTCCGCCGACGAAGGCAAACTTCCGCTCATTGACCGCGCGTTGGCTAAAGAGACCGATGCTGGCTTAAAGGCGAAGCTCGCGCAACTACGTGCGGCGATGCTCATTGCGTCGAGCGACAAACAGAAACGCCTTGATGCTGTGAACGCGTTAGCGACGAGCAGTCAGCCCAGCGTTCGCTCGCTCTTGCAAGAGCGCCTAAACGCTGGCGGCGAGACCGACCCAGAGGTGCGCGCCGCCCTCACGAGCGCGGTGAAGGGTGTGGAAGGCCGGCTAGTTTGGGGCGAACGCTTGGGCGTGATTTTTAGCGGATTGAGCTTGGGTTCGATCTTGTTTCTCGTTGCACTGGGGCTCGCGATCACTTACGGTTTGATGGGCGTCATCAACATGGCGCACGGTGAGCTCATGATGATTGGCGCCTACGCAACTTACCTTGTGCAAAACGCGTTCAGGCAATACATGCCGAACGCGTTCGACTACTACATCCTCGCCGCGATTCCCATGTCATTCTTCGCTGCGGCGCTCGTGGGCGCAGCGCTGGAGCGCACGGTGATCCGCTGGTTGTACGGCCGTCCCCTAGAAACGCTTTTGGCGACTTGGGGAATTTCGCTGGTGCTTATCCAAACGATGCGCACATTTTTTGGCGCACAAAACGTGCCCGTTGAAAACCCATCGTGGCTCTCTGGGGGCGTGCAAGTGATGTCGAACTTGATCCTGCCGTACAACCGGATCGCAATCCTGTTCTTCGCGTTTTTCGTGCTCGCTACTGTGTGGCTGCTCATCAGCAAAACGCGGCTCGGACTCTTCGTTCGCGGTGTCACGCAAAACCGCAGCATGGCCGCTTGCATGGGGGTTAACACCGCAAAGATTGATACCTACGCTTTCGCGCTTGGCGCAGGCATCGCGGGCCTAGCAGGCTGCGCGTTGTCGCAGGTAGGCAACGTCGGCCCGGATCTCGGTCAGGGCTACATCGTGGATTCGTTCATGGTGGTGGTACTCGGGGGTGTGGGGCAGCTCGCAGGAACCGTTTACGCGGGACTAGGCCTTGGTGTTCTGAATAAATTGCTCGAAGGCTGGACGGGAGCGGTGCTCGCAAAAATCATCGTGCTCGCGTTCATCGTGATCTTCATTCAACGTCGCCCACAAGGCATATTCGCCCTCAAGGGCCGCAGCGCGGAGGCCTAAGGTGAACACACCTGTCATGCCTTCCGACGCTCATGCCTCTGCATCGCTCCTAGGGACCCGCGGACGCATTGCGCTCGCAAGCGTAATCGCGATACTCGTGTTCATCATCCCGATCTTCAATTTGGTGGTGCCAACGGACAGCGTGTTCCATTTATCGGATTACGCGGTGTCGCTCCTAGGCAAAATCATGTGCTACGCCATCTGCGCATTGGCGATGGATTTGATCTGGGGTTACACGGGAATTTTGTCGCTGGGACATGGCCTGTTCTTCGCCCTCGGTGGCTACGCGATGGGCATGTATCTCATGCGTCAAATTGGTCGCGAGGGCGTTTACAAGAGCGACCTACCTGACTTCATGGTGTTCCTAGATTGGAAGGAAGTGCCGTGGCATTGGCTCGGCAGCCAATCCTTTGTCGTGCAGATGTTTTTGGTCGTCGCGGTGCCGGGACTGCTCGCGTTCGTATTTGGCTACTTCGCATTTCGCTCGCGGATCAAGGGCGTGTATTTCTCGATCATTACCCAGGCGCTCACCTACGCGTCGATGCTCTTGTTCTTCCGCAACGAAACCGGCTTTGGCGGCAACAACGGCTTCACGGATTTCAAACGTTTACTCGGCATTCCCACGGCCACATCGTCGATGCGTGTCACTTTGTGCGTGCTAACAGGACTCATGCTCGTCGCGTTCTATTTGCTGTCAAAAGCCATCATTGCCAGCAAATACGGTCGTGTGCTGCAAGCTATTCGCGACGCCGAATCGCGCGTGTTGTTCACCGGATACAACACGCTTTGGTACAAACTCTCGATCTGGACGCTGTCGGCCATGATGTGCGGTGTTGCAGGCGCGCTCTATGTGCCGCAAGTAGGCATCATCAATCCCGGAGAAATGAGCCCTGCAGCCAGCATCGAAATCGCGATTTGGACGGCAGTCGGAGGCCGTGCTACGTTGATTGGTCCTATCGTCGGCGCGTTCTTCGTCAACGGTGCCAAAAGCTGGTTTACGGTGACCTTTCCCGAATATTGGCTGTACTTCCTCGGCGCGATGTTCATCGCCGTGACGCTGTTCTTACCTCAAGGCATCGTGGGATTGGTCCGCAAGCTCACGGACAAAGCCAGCAAGGGAGGCGCGCAATGACACCCGATCTTCTCGAAGACGGCGCGAAGCGCCGCGAGGCTTACCTTGCGAAGCAAGCCGCTGCGTTGACCATCGGCGAATCCGGCGGACAAGCCGCAAGCTTCGGTCGTGTGGTGTCGTCGACTGGCGAAGTCGACACCGCGCACGGCGGCATTTTGTACGTCGACGACATTACGGTGTCGTTCGATGGTTTCCGTGCTTTGAACAAGCTCACACTTAACATCGCGGTCGGTGAACTGCGCTGCATCATCGGCCCCAACGGTGCTGGTAAGACCACGATGATGGACGTCATCACTGGCAAAACCAAACCCGACAGCGGCCGAGCATTCTTCGGCTCGAACATTGACCTGCTGCGCCTGCGCGAAAGCGAAATCGCCGGTCGCGGCATCGGGCGAAAATTTCAAAAACCAACGGTTTTTGAGCAACTAAGCGTTTTCGAGAACCTCGAACTCGCCCTCAAGATGGATCGCCGCGTGCGTGCGTCCTTGATGCACAAGCTCTCCTGCTCCAACAGCGATCGCATTGCGGAAATGCTCAAACTTATTCACTTGAAAGATAGCGGAGCCCGCACGGCGGGCGACCTGTCGCACGGTCAAAAACAGTGGCTGGAAATCGGCATGCTATTGATGCAGGACCCGAAACTGCTGTTGCTAGACGAGCCGGTGGCAGGCATGACCGACGAAGAAACCGAGCGCACGGCGGAACTCTTTTTGTCGCTCGAAGGAACGCATTCGCTGATAGTCGTTGAGCACGACATGAAGTTCATTGGCGAACTCGTCAATGGTGGTCAACGCGAGAAGAAAAAGATCGTCACGGTGCTGCACGAAGGCAGTGTACTCGCCGAAGGCGCGCTGGCCGATGTGCAAGCCAATGAGCGCGTGGTGGAGGTATATCTTGGGCGGTAAATCTAATGGAGGTCATTCCCGCGACGGCGGGAATCCAGACCGCCTGCACGTCGACGCACCTGCGGTAGTCGTCGGTCTAGTTCCCCGCCTTCGCGGGGGCGACAATACACATCTACGGTCGGAACACGCGTATGCTTGAACTCAAACAAGTCAATCAATACTACGGCGGTTCGCACATCTTGCGCAACGTTTCGCTGGACGCAAAAGTCGGCGAAATTACTGTCGTGCTTGGCCGCAACGGCGTCGGCAAAACGACGATGCTCAAAAGCATCATGGGCGTCGTGCCGATCAAGGCCGGTGAGATCACGCTGGATGGTCAGGCGATCCACAAAGAAACATCGTATGAACGCGTGCGTCGTGGCATTGGTTTCGTGCCGCAGGGTCGCGAAATTTTTGGGCGGCTGACGGTTGAAGACAACCTGAAAATGGGGCTCGCCTACAAATCGGCGAGCACGCAAATTCCCGCTGAACTGTTCGAGCTATTTCCCGTCCTCAAGCAAATGCTCGGACGTCGCGGCGGTGATTTGTCCGGGGGCCAGCAACAGCAGCTTGCGATCGCACGCGCACTCGCCGCGAACCCAAAGCTCCTGATCCTCGACGAGCCTACCGAAGGCATTCAGCCAAGCGTAATCAAAGACATCGGCCGCGTGTTGCGCCTCCTCGCGGATCGCAAGACGATGGCAATTCTGCTCGTCGAGCAATACTACGATTTTGCGGCGGAGCTGGCCGATCAATACGTCGTAATGGAACGCGGCGAAGTGATTCAACGCGGTCGCGGCGCCGACATGGAGCGCGACGGCGCGCGCAAATTGGTATCCATTTGAGTCGAAACGCGAGCGCGCAGTCGGCGGTCTAGCGTGCGATGGTCCGTCGGTACAGCTTTCACACGCTAACGACTGGCCATCGGTCGTTTTGAGCACATTTTTCTTATAGTCGACTTGGTGACAAATGTGCGTGTAACGACCGCCAGTCGGTCGTTACGCAGCTAAAGGTGTTTGCGGGTCCGTTCGCGATTGGCACCGTGTACGCAGATCAGGCGGCAGCACGCTTAATCGCGTCCCCCGCCGCCAGATACGCGAAGGTCAGCCCCGGCCCAATCGTGATGCCTGGGCCGGGATATGTGCCGCCCATGATGGACTGCATGTCATTGCCGACCGCATACAAACCGGAAATCGGTGCGTTGCTCTCATCGAGCACCCGCGCTGCGGTATCCGTGAGTAATCCCGTCGACGCGCCGATGTCGCCGGGGTAGAGCCGAATCGCGAAAAATGGTGCCGCTACCAGCGGCCCTAGACACGGGTTCTTGCCGCGTTGCGTAGCGTCGCCATTGTTGCGCTGGTAAGCGGTCGTGCCACGCTGGAACGCCGCGTCGACGCCCTGTTCCGCGGCGGCGTTGAACGTCGCAATGGTGCGCGCCAACACCGCAGCGTCAACGCCTAGTTTGATCGCAAGTTCGGGAATGTTCGCGGCTTGCGTAAGGTAGCCGTCCGCCAAATAAGGCGCGATGGATTTGCCCGGTTCCGCACCGGGACGAATCATGCCGAGGCCGTAGCGCTTGAGCGCTGCAGCGTCGCACACCAGCCACGCCGGAATACAAGCGCTCGACGCGTTCGCCGCCTGCATCGCCAAACCGAACAAGTGATACGAGGTCGATTCGTTCAAGAAGCGCTCGCCGTTTTGATTCAGCGTAATCATGCCCGGCTTGCCGCGATCCATGATGAAGTGTGGAAACACGGCGGTCGTGCCGTCGACGCGCTTACGCATCGATACTGGTGCCCAGAACGCATGACTCAACACGGGTTGCGCTGCGCGCTCGGCGGGAGCGTCCAGCGACGACGCACCAAAGCGCGCGCCGACGCCGAGCGCAAGGTCAAGCGCCGCGCCAGTGTGTCCAGGTGCGGCCGGGCACCACGTGACGCTCGCGCCGGGGAGCATCTGCGCGCGTTTTGCACCGTGACGATTAAAGCCTCCGCTCGCGAGCACGACACCGCCCCGAACAGTCAGCGTGCGGCGCTCGCCGCCCTGCGTCAGCACGACGCCGTGCACACCGCGCTCGTCGCGCAGCAACGATTCAAGCGTCGTCTGTGTGAGGATCGACACCTTGCGCTCGGTCAGCGAGAGCAGCAAGCGAGAGACCAACGCGTTGCCCATCACGAGACGCGTGCCGCGCCCATAGCGCAGCCGGTCCACCATGTGGCGGAGGATGATTTTGACGGAGTATTTGAACGACTTGAACGACTTGGTAAGACCCAGCAAATGCGCGATGTCGTCACGGTCCACCATCATGCCGCCCAGGACCGTGAACTCCGGAATCGGCGGCCGCACGAGCTTCAAGTCATCGCCTAGCAAACGCCCGTCAAACGGCTTCGGCTCAATCGCGCGACCGCCACGAACGGAGCCCTCAAGCTCCGAGAGGTAATCTGGATGTACCGGCCGCACCTGGTACTGCACGTGCGAGTTCGCTTCGAGTTTGGCGACGGCTTTGTGACCGTTTTCTAAGAACGCCATGCGCATGTCGCGCGGCGCACGCTCGCCGACGGCGAGATCGAGAAACTTCGCAGCTCTTTCTAACGTGTCACTCGCATCAATCGCGAGGCCTTTCTCCGTGAGCGGGACCCAGCTGGTCGCGGCAGAAAGCGCGGTGGTACCACCAACGTACTCCGTGCGCTCAACGAGGAGCACCGTCGCACCGTCAATCGCCGCGAACAGCGCAGCAGACATACCCGCGCCACCTGAGCCGATGACGATGACGTCGAAGGTTTCGTTGTCCGCGATCTGCTTTAGAGAAATGTGCATCTCAATGACTCAACAAAAATTCGACCATCAGATCGCGCACGCGACCGAACATGTCCGCGCCTGTTGAAGTTGCGCAGCCCTTCGCGCGTGCAGCTGCCACCAGCGGAGAAATCGCGGGCATGGTGATGACGCAGCCGACGAACATGTTCGCTGCGAGCTTGGTGGGATCGGCGGGAAGTGGATCGCCTTCTTTCATGCCCATCGGCGTGGCGTTGAGCACGATGTCGAAGCCCATCGGATCGTTGGACCCACGCAACACGCGCGCTTTGTTGAGGCCCGCGAGGCGGTCGATGAGCGTTGTCCGACGCGCGTCGCTCTCGTCGTGGATCGCCAGCGTGTCGACGCCTGCGAGCACCAACGCATGCGCGATGGCGGAACCCGCGCCGCCGGCCCCGACAAGAAGCGCTCGCTTGCCCGAGAGTTGGCAACCCTTGTCGCGCATGGCTTCGACAAAGCCCAAACCATCAAACATATCTCCGTGCCAAGTGCCGTCCGCGTTGCGACGCATGGTGTTTACGGTATTCAAGAACGTCGCGCGTTCGGATGCTGTTGCGCAGAGATCGAAGCACGCAAACTTGTGCGGCACCGTCACGATGATGCCGTCGACGTTTTGCGTGAGCGACACACCCGCGAGCCACGCGGCGAGATTCGGTGGCGATACATGGGCAGGCACCACGATGGCGTTTTTGCCTTGCTCGGCGAAAGCCTGCGTCACCCCGGCGGGGGACTTGACCTGAGCGATAGGATCGCCCACGATGATGTGCACACGGGTGGCGCCGTTGAGTTGTTCGAGCATGTTGGGTTCTGTGTTTGCGCGTTCGGCGGGCCAACGGCGCTTTGAAAGGGAATGTGGCGATTCTACGCACAAACTTGCTAAACTGGAATACAATTCCAGTTATGAACTTTGTTCCAGATCATAGTTTGCCAGCGAACCGCACAACGAAAAGCAGTCCGCGATGAACGGCATCCTTGAGCGCACGCTCGGCATCCTAGAGTTACTCGCGCAACACGGCGATGGCCTCGAACTCGCCGCCATTGCCGATGCGTTAAACATCCCTCGCAGCGCGGTCCACCGCCTACTCACCGAGCTTGTCGCTTGCGGCTACGTGCGGCAAACACGAGACCGCGGCGACTACACCTTGACGACCAAGCTCGTCTCGATGGGGCTCACGTTTCTGAGCAACACAGGCATCGTCGACATTGCGCAGCCGCTGCTCGATCGCCTTGCCGAAATCTCCGGCGAACTGGTGCGACTCGCGGTTGTCGACGGCACGCGTTTGACGTGGGTCGCGCGCGCCCAAGGTGCACGGCAAGGCCTGCGTTACGACCCGGACATGGGTAGCGACGCGCGCTTGTCCTGCTCGTCGTCAGGCCTGGCGTGGATGTCAGCGCTACCGGACGAACAAGCGCTCGCCCTTGTCGCGGCGCAAGGCGTGGGTTTACCGTCCGAATACGGTCCGAACGCACCTGCGACTTTGAAAGCCATGTTGAAGCTGGTGCAGGACACGCGTAAGCGCGGCTACAGCATCACCTGCGAGACGTACACGGCGGGGCTCAACGCGATGGCCGCGCCAATCCAGCTTACGAACCAAGCGCCGATTGGCGTGATCAGCGTCGCAGGCCCGACCGTGCGCTTCACGGTCGAGCGCATGAACGCGCTTGGGCCAGAGTTAATGTCGTTCGCGTCGCAGCTTGCCGCCGCGAGCGGCGCATCTCCCTTCTTGGCGAAGGCGGGCGCACCGAGCGCAGTGAACGGAAAATTAAAGCCGATCTATGCCGCCTGAGACTTCGACTGCGCTTCCCGTCGAACACTGCGACCTCCTCGTCGTCGGCTCTGGCGCGGGCGGTCTTTCCACCGCAGTGACGGCCGCACATCTTGGCCTCAAAGTCATTGTGATCGAGAAGGACTCAGAATACGGCGGCACCACCGCGTGGTCCGGCGGCTGGATGTGGGTCCCGCGAAATCCTTTGGCCGTAGCTGCTGGAATATTCGAGCCCATCGACGCGCCGCTCGCGTATTTGCGGCACGAACTCGGCGCGAAGTTTGATGAAACGCGAGCACGGAAATTCTTGGAATACGCGCCGCAGATGGTGGAATTTTTCCGCACGAACACGGCGTTGCAATTTATCGACGGCAACGTAATTCCCGACTTTCACGGCAACACACCACACGCCGCTACGGGCGGTCGCTCGGTCTGTGCGGCACCGTTTGATGGGCGCAAACTCGGCGACAAAATCAAGTCACTCAAACCGCCGCTGGCCGAGACGACGCTATGGGGCATGGGCATCGCGTCGGGTGCAGACATTCGGCAGTTCTTCAACGCAATGCGCTCGCCAAGCGCGTTTGCGTATGTCACGAAACGCGTGCTGCGTCACTTCAGAGACGTTGTGCTGCACGGCCGAGGGATGCACCTCGTGAATGGGAATGCGCTGGTCGCGGCGCTCGCAAAATCGGCGTTTGACTTGGGTGTCGAGATTCGCGTCTCCTCTCCCGCGAAACGGCTAATCGAAGATGGAAAACGCGTCGTCGGTGCGGCGATATCGAGCCCGAACGGCGAGGTCGAAATTCGCGCCTCGCGCGGCGTGGTACTTGCTTGCGGCGGCTTTCCGCATGACGCAGCGCGCAAGGCGCGGCTCTTGCCTCACGCGCCGACGGGAAATGAACACTGGTCCGCCGCGTCGCGCGGCAACACGGGCGATGGGCTGCGCTTGGGCGAAGATGTTGGCGGCGTAGTCAGCGACGATTTAGTCGCAGCCGCCGCGCTCGCGCCAGTGTCACTCGTGCCTCACAACGACGGAACGTTCACGCATTTCCCGCATTTGCTTGAACGCGCAAAACCCGGCCTCATCGCCGTGACCGCCAACGGAAAACGCTTCACCAACGAAGCAAATTCGTACTACGACTTCATCTCGGACTTGCTCGCGGCCGTGCCAGCGAATGCCGCGAAGGAAGCTTGGCTCGTATGCGACCACGCGTTCATCCGCCACTGGGGCCTTGGTGCGGTGAAACCTGCTCCGATGCGAATGGGTGCGATGCTCCGCAACGGCTATTTGAAGCACGGCAAAACACTGTCGGAGCTCGCCGTGGCCTGCGGCATTGACGCAGCCGCGTTGTGCGCGACGGTCTCGCGCTACAACGCGATGGCGCTCGCGGGCATAGACGAAGACTTCCGCAAAGGCGAGACGCCGTACAACCGCATTCAGGGCGACAGCGCGCACACCAGCCCGAATCCCTGCATGGCACCGCTGGCGTCTGGCCCGTTCTACGCAGTCAAAGTCGTGCCCGGCAGCCTCGGCACGTTCGCTGGCTTACGCACCACGACCGATGCGCAAGTGATCGACGCCGACGGTCGCGCGATCCACGGCCTCTACGCCGCGGGCAACGACATGTCGTCAATGATGGGTGGCCGCTACCCCAGCGGCGGCATCACGCTCGGCCCCGCAATGACCTTCGGCTACCTCGCCGCGCATCATGCGGCGGGCGTTGCACTTCCCTCTTCTCCACCGAAAGCGAACCACACGATGTTTTACGAACTCGCCACCATGACGCTGCCCTTCGGCACTGCGGGCCAAGCCGCCACCAACGTGCAAACGTATTGCTCCAGCGCCGGGGCCAAAGGCGAACTCCTCGGTTGTTGGTTCACCGACATCGGGACGCTCAATCAAATGATCGTCATGCGCTGCTTCGCGGACCTTGCCTCGCTCAACGCTGAGCGCACGCGTACGCAGAAAAGCGCCGATCCCTTCGGCTGCGGTGCGATCTACCAAACGCTCGAACAGCACAGCTACGAGGGCTTTCCGTGGATGAAACCAGTACGCCCAAGTGCAGAGTCAGGCATCAGCGGCCCGGTCTACGAAATTCGCACCTACGGAATCAAGACCGGCGGCGTTCAGCCGACAATTGATTTGTGGGAGCAATACGTTCCAGCGCGCGACAAAATCTCGCCTTGCGTCGTCGCGATGGTCGCGCTAGATGGGCCGCTACGCTTCACCAACATTTGGGCGTATCCCAGCATCGACGCGCGCTCCAAAGCGCGCGCAGAGGCTGTCGCGCAAGGCATCTGGCCCCCGAAAGGCGGCCCCGCGTGGTTGACTACGACCATGACGTCCACCATTGCAATGGCAACCGCTGTTTCGCCGTTGAAGTAAAGAGTCCCCGCGCACCGGA
>DAINAJ010000096.1:9107-12380 GCA_036733505.1 Casimicrobium sp. | reverse complement strand
CTTTGCGCGAGATGCTCGCCTTCGAGCAGACACATGCCATCACGTTTACGCGCCGGCGCAGAGCGCGACAGCGTGGCAAAACGCTTCACCAGCGGATTGTCACGAGAGGAAATGGTTTTGAGCACGGGCGGCGTTTGGCGTACGGCGAAAACGTTAAGCCTAGGGCTTTTGCGTGCTCACCGCTTGCGACGGCGACGAGGACGGGTTCGCGACCGCGGGGGCCGGAGCCACCGGATGCTCTTTCACTTGAAACAGCGTTTCGCCTTTTTTCACCATGCCGAGTTCGTTTCGCGCGCGCTCCTCGATTGCTTCGCCCGCTTTCTCCAGATCACGTACGTCAGCGTCAAGAACTGCATTCTTTTGTTTGGCTTCGTTGTTCTTCGCGTTGAGTTCGGCAAGGTCTTGCTCAAGCGCATGCGCGCGAGGCACGGAACCTTTGTCGAACCAAAGTTTGTACTGCAAGCCCAAAAACATGAGCACCAGCACCGCGAAAATAATGCGTCCTGTCATACCAATGCTTCGTTGCGGCGCGACGCTCACGCCGCCTTCGGCTCAACAAGCACGGCGGCGCCGTAGCAGAGCACTTCCGTGAGGCCCGGCATCACTTCGGTGGCGTCATAGCGCATGGCGATGATGGCGTTGGCTCCCCGCTTACGCGCCTCTTTGCACATCGCTTCGTAGGTTTCCGCTCGCGTCTGTTCACACAGAGTTGTGTAGATCGTGATATTGCCGCCGAAGATCGTCTGCAAACCGCCCAAAAAACTGCCGACGATCGAGCGCGAGCGCACTGTGAGCCCGCGCACGACTCCAAAGTTTTTCGTCACGACATAGCCCGGAAGCTCCGTCGAGGTCGTGATCATTGCATCATTCATGAACGGCTCGATTGCGAAAACTTAACGGCCAAAACGTGCGAACACGTCGCGTCCGGCGTAGTGCGCGACGTCACCCAGATCTTCTTCGATGCGAATCAGTTGGTTGTATTTCGCCATACGATCAGAGCGAGAGAGCGAGCCGGTCTTGATCTGCCCAGCGTTGGTGCCGACCGCCAAGTCCGCGATCAACGAATCTTCGGTTTCGCCTGAGCGATGCGAGATGATGTTGGTGTAACCCGCGCACTTCGCCATCTCGATGGCGGCGAAGGTTTCCGACAGCGTACCAATCTGGTTGATTTTGATAAGGATCGAATTAGCGACACCTTTCTTGATGCCCTCGCGCAGAATATTGGTGTTGGTGACGAACAAGTCGTCGCCCACAATTTGCACTTTCTTGCCCAGCTTGTCCGTCAGAAGCTTCCAGCCATCCCAATCGCCCTCGGCCATACCGTCTTCAATTGAAACGATGGGATAACGTGACGCCCAATCGGCCCATAAGTCAGTCAACTCAGCGCTGGTGAGAGACCGGCCTTCGCCTTCGAGATGGTATTTACCGTCTTTGTAAAACTCGCTCGCAGCACAGTCGAGCGCCAACGCGATTTGCTCGCCCGGTTTGTAGCCCGCGCTTTCGATCGCTTGCATCAAAAGCGTCAGCGCTTCTTCGTTCGACTTCAGATCGGGGGCAAACCCGCCCTCGTCGCCCACCTGCGTTGGCCAACCTTTGCTGTCGATCAGTTTTTTCAAGCGATGAAAGACTTCGGCACCCCAACGCAGCGCTTCCTTGAAACTAGGCGCGCCGACCGGCACGATCATGAACTCTTGCAAGTCCACGGAATTGTTCGCGTGCGCACCGCCATTAATCACGTTCATCAACGGCACTGGCAAGCTCATTGGTCCTGCTCCGCCAAAGTAGCGGTAGAGCGGCAAACCGACGTCTTCGGCCGATGCCTTCGCGACCGCGCACGACACCGCGAGCATTGCGTTCGCGCCGAGGCGCGACTTGTTATCCGTGCCGTCAAGGTCGATCAACACGCGATCAATGCGCGTTTGTTCTTCGCCGTCCAGACCCAGAAGCGCTTCGCAGATTTCGGTGTTCACGTACTCAACGGCTTTTTGCACGCCTTTGCCAAGATAGCGCGAGGCGTCGCCATCGCGCAGCTCTATGGCCTCACGACTACCCGTGGACGCGCCGCTCGGGACCGCTGCGCGGCCAGTAGCACCGCTCTCAAGCACTACATCGGCCTCAACGGTGGGGTTGCCACGAGAGTCAAGAATTTCGCGGGCGATTACATCAACAATGGCAGACATGTGATTCCAGCTTTCCTGTTTGCAAATTCACTTTTCCAGCACGGCGCGCCGCCGTACGCTCACAACTTATGCGGTCCGAGCAACTGATCTTCCGCAAAGGCCTGCGCTTTGACGATACGGTCAAGGGCTTGCATTTGCTCTAACAATGCCTTCATGCGCGGCAAAGGCCATGCATTCGGCCCATCACACAACGCGGTATCCGGTGTCGGATGCGTTTCCATGAATATGCCCGACACCCCCGCCGCAATGGCCGCGCGCGCAAGCACCGGCACATATTGCCGCTCGCCACCACTGGCCGTGCCCAAGCCGCCGGGTAGTTGCACCGAATGCGTCGCGTCAAAGACAACTGGGCAATTCGTGTCGCGCATGATCGCGAGCGAGCGCATATCGCTCACCAGATTGTTGTAGCCAAAACTCACGCCACGCTCGCAGACCATGATTGTGTCCGAGGTACCGTGTTTCGCGAGTGCGGCTTCCTTGGCTTTCGCAACGACGTTCTTCATGTCGCCGGGCGCCATGAACTGGCCTTTTTTAAGGTTTACCGGCTTGCCGCTTGCGGCCACCGCTTGGATAAAGTCTGTTTGCCGCGCCAGTAGCGCTGGTGTCTGCAATACGTCGACAACACTCGCGGCTTCGTCGATTTCATCCTCGGTGTGCACATCGGTCAGAACCGGCACACCGACTTGGCGGCGAACCTCGCTCAATATGCGTAAGCCTTCCGCACGGCCAAGACCCCGAAAGCCTTTGCTGCTTGAACGGTTCGCTTTGTCGAAGCTGGATTTGAAGATGAACGGAATGCCGAGCGCTTGGGTCATTTCTTTGAGCTTACCGGCTGTTTCCACCTGTAGTTGCTCGCTTTCAACGACACAAGGCCCCGCGATCAAAAAAAAGGGCTGACTCAGGCCGACTTCAAATCCGCAAAGTTTCACGCTGCCACCTTACGATCACGCTGCACCATCGCAGCGGCCACAAATGCCTTGAACAGCGGATGTCCGCCACGTGGCGTCGAATTGAATTCAGGGTGATATTGGACGCCTAAGAACCACGGATGCGTAGCTGCCGGATACTCCATCACTTCAACCAAATCTTGCAC
>DAINAJ010000096.1:5257-9007 GCA_036733505.1 Casimicrobium sp. | reverse complement strand
GGCACTTTATTTTCGCGCGCAAATTTCGCCGCGAGGATCTTGCCTTCGACGCCACGCTCGCCAAAGCCTGGACCAACGAGAATCGCGTCCATACCGGCGAACAAACCGGTACCGTCCGTCTCAATCTTTTCCGATTCAAAGTAATGAATATTGACTTTGCAATCGTTTTTGATGCCGCCAGCTTTAAGCGCTTCGTGAATCGACTTATAGGCGTCGATAAGCTCCACGTATTTGCCCACAAAGGCGATATTCACTTCGCCCTGCTTCGGGCTCAGCGTGCGGGCAACGATGTCAGTCCATGGCGCGAGGTTAGCGGGTTTCGCCACCAGATCCAGCGTGTGGCAGACGATCTCGTCGAGCATTTGATCGTGCAGCATTTGCGGCACTTTAAAGATCGTATCAACGTCCGGCACCGAAATGACGGCACGTTGCTCGACGTTCGTAAAGAGCGAAATCTTTTTCTTTTCGTCTTCTGGAACTGGGCGATCCGAGCGACAGAGCAACACATCTGGGAATATCCCGATTTCGCGCAATTTCTGCACGCTGTGTTGCGTCGGCTTGGTCTTCAACTCGCCAGCACTGGCGATGTACGGCACCAGCGTCAGATGGATGTAGCAGCGGTTTTTGCGACCAACCTCAACGCCCATTTGGCGGATGGCCTCCATGAACGGCAGTGATTCAATATCGCCCACCGTACCGCCAATTTCCACCATCAGCACGTCCAGGCCTTCACCTGCGCTCTTGATTGAGGCAATGATTTCGTCGGTGATGTGCGGAATAACCTGCACCGTGCCGCCAAGGTAGTCGCCGCGACGCTCCTTGTTGATCACGTTTTGATAGATTTTTCCGGAGGTAAAACTGTTGCGCGTCGTCATCTTTTGCGAGACGAAGCGCTCGTAATGGCCTAAATCAAGATCAGTTTCGGCGCCATCGTTTGTGACGTACACCTCACCGTGCTGATACGGGCTCATCGTGCCCGGATCAACGTTGATGTAGGGATCGAGTTTTACGAGGGACACTTTTAGACCGCGCGACTCAAGGATCGCGGCGAGAGAGCCAGCGGCGATGCCCTTACCAAGGGAGGACACCACACCGCCGGTCACGAATACATATTTGGTCATCGGGAAGACCTTAGCGGGAAAGCCAAATTCTACCGGACGGGAGGCCTCGGCGTTGAAATCGTGCGCGAAGCATTGTCTAGCGTCAAATGCGCGGCGTTCGCCTACAGGTGAATTGCTTTTCTGGGTGGATACTGCTCACTGGAAGCCGAACCTCTCGCGCTTCAGGAGCGAAACACGTGCCGCAACCCCGTATTCCAACGAACGCCATGGGGCTGACATCCAGCGAGGCGGCGCGCCTGTTGTTCGAACAAGGCCCTAACGCGCTACCCAACGGCAACAAGCGCACGCTGCTCAAGATCGTCGGTGAAACCCTCCGCGAGCCAATGTTTCTCCTGCTACTCGCCGCAGGAACGCTCTACTTGGTGTTTGGCGACGTCACCGAAGGCCTCACCTTGTTTGGGGCCGTGCTCGCCACGCTCGGACTCACGCTTTATCAGGAAGGCAAGACCGAACGGGCCATTGAGGCACTGCGCGACCTGACCAGCCCGCAGGCGCGCGTCATTCGCGACGGCACAACGCAAAAAATCGCCGGTCGAGATGTGGTCGCAGGCGACATATTGTTGTTAGCCGAAGGTGACCGAGTCGCCGCCGACGCTTTCGTCCTCTCGGCCGACAACCTGCAAGCGGACGAGTCGCTGCTCACGGGCGAGCCCGTACCGGTGCGTAAATCAGTCGGGACCGAGGGCGCTCCCGCACCGAGCAGCCCCGGGGGGGACGACACACCGTTTGTTTTTTCCGGCACGCTGATCGTTCAGGGTCAAGCCACCGCTCGCGTAACTGCAACGGGCCCACGAAGCGAGATTGGCAAGATCGGGCAGTCGATAGGCGAACTCGAAACCGAGCGCTCGCCCCTGCAAAAGCAAACCGCTGTTCTGGTGCGCACGCTCGCCCTCCTCGCGCTCAGCATGAGCCTTGCGCTCGTCGCAATATACGGACTCCTGCGTGGCGATTGGCTGCAAGCGCTGTTGGCTGGCATCGCACTGGCCATGGCGTTGCTGCCTGAAGAGTACCCCGTGGTGATGACTGTTTTCCCCGCGTTGGGAGCGTGGCGGCTGTCGAAAATAAAGGTACTCACTCGTCGCATCAATGCCATTGAAACGCTAGGCGCAACGTCAGTGCTTTGCGCGGACAAAACCGGCACGCTCACAGAAAACCGCATGACAGTCGCGCGCTTGCAAACGCTCGACGAAATGATCGAAATCGACTACACGTCGGCGGCTGCACTGCCCGAATTCGCGCATCGGTTGGTTGAATTCACAATTCTCGCCAGCGCAGTTGATCCGTTCGACCCGATGGAGAAGGCGTTTCATCGCTTAAGCGAACACTATTTGTCGGAAACTGAACACGTCCACAAGACTTGGACGCTCGCTCACTCGTACGCACTAACGCCCGAGCTGCGCGCAATGGCGCAGGCGTGGAAAGCAGCCGACGGTGATGCGCACGTCGTCGCGGCAAAAGGAGCCCCGGAAGCCATCATCGATCTCTGTCATCTGAGCGATGCCACTCAACAAAAAATTGCTGCGCAAGTCGACGCGATGGCGCGCGACGGCCTGCGGGTGCTCGGTGTAGCGGAAGCCCGCCACGTGGGCGTCAATTGGCCAGAAGGCGAACATGACTTTAAGTTCGAATTTCTCGGACTGGTCGGCCTTGCTGATCCGATCAGAGCAGAAATCCCGGCTGCAATAAAGCAATGCCACGAAGCCGGAATCCGCGTCATCATGATCACCGGTGACTATCCGACGACTGCGCAGAGCATCGCGGTCAAAGCGGGCTTAGAGGTTGTTGACGTGAACGTGCTTTCGGGGGATGAGCTTGCCACGCTTAGCGACGTCGCGCTACAAAACCGACTCAAGAATGTGCGCGTCTGCGCGCGCATAGCGCCTGAGCAAAAATTGCGAATCGTTCAGGCCTTGAAAGCCGATGGCGAAATCGTCGCCATGACCGGCGACGGCGTCAACGACGCCCCGGCACTCAAAGCCGCGCACGTCGGCATCGCAATGGGCGGTCGCGGCACCGACGTCGCGCGTGAAGCAGCGTCCCTAGTTTTGCTTGATGACAATTTCGCGTCCATCGTACGAGCGATTCGGCTGGGCCGTCGCATCTTTGATAACTTGCAGAAATCGATGTCGTACTTGCTCGCGGTGCACATCCCAATCGCGGGTATGGCGCTGCTTCCGATTTTGGTCGGCTGGCCGATCATGCTGTTTCCGCTTCACATTGCGTTCTTGGAGTTAGTTGTCGACCCAGCCTGTTCACTGGCCTTCGAAAATGAGCCCGCCGAAGCCGATGTTATGCACCGCCCCCCGCGCAGCACTACGGCCAAGCTCTTCTCGAGCTCGACGTTAACGTATGCGCTGCTTCAAGGACTCGGAGCGCTAGCCGCCGTGGCAGGCGCGTATTGGTGGGGCATCACGCACATGTCGGAGACGCAAGCTCGTGCATTCGCGTTTTCCACACTCGTTGTCGCCAACCTGGCGTTGATCCTTTCAAACCGTTCGAAGCACGGCTCGTTGATTGCTTCGCTACGCCGCCCTAACCAGACGTTGTGGATCGTCGCAGCCTGCACCCTCGCCCTGCTCGCTCTCGTCGTTGAAGTTCCCGCACTTTCCTCGTTGCTGCGATTTGATAC
>DAINAJ010000096.1:1208-5157 GCA_036733505.1 Casimicrobium sp. | reverse complement strand
TTCTGAAAGTCACGAACGCCTTCCTTCTCGTGCTTGCGACGGACATTTTCAACGGTGTGTTCGTGACAGCCGTAGCAGGTATAAGTCTTGTAGTTTCCGGCTGAGTGACAGGTCGTGCAACTTACATTGTGGTCGCCGTCTAGAACGAAATATTTTGCGTGATCAAAACTCGCTGGCTTCCACGCTTTTGTACTATGACATTGTTGACAATTGCTGGCAATTTGCTGATGCAGCGCATCGCCCGGCGTCTTGTGACAAGACTCACAGCGCGATAGTACTTCTGGGTCAAGCAGCGCATGCTTAAACGAGGCAGGCTTCCAATGCTCCGTTGTGTGGCACTGCGAGCATGGCACGGTTAGATCGCGATGAACTTTGTTGCTGGGTGCCGAATGACACGAGTCGCACTTTGAAGCGGTTTCGATTCGCAACATCGCATGCGAGAAGGGCTTGCGAGCGGCATCCGTCAGTCTCGGTCCAGCGTGGTCGGTGTGGCACCCCATGCAGTCGGTCTCCCGCAGCGCTTGGTGAAACGACGTTTTGACCGTGCGCTTTCCGAGCACAACACCTTTCGTGGTTCGAACACCAATATCGACTAATGCATGACAGCCGATGCAGCGTTCAGCGGACGCTCCTCGAAGTGGCGAGTGGCACGCGAAACAATCCGTCGTCAGCGCGGTGTGCCCGGCATCCAACGCGCCGGGCGCGACCATAAATTGTGGATAGACAAATACGAGCACCGCCAAAACAAGCAGGTTTGCGGCGATGATCGCGAGTAGCCAATGCCGCTTCATTTCCAGCCCCAGAACAGAAATATGCTGAAGATGTGACCGAGCGCCAGCACCGCGAACGCAAGGGTGATAGGAAAATGAACCACCCGCCATCGCGACACCACATCAAACGTGAGCGTGTCCCGGTGCAGTTGATCTTCAAGCGCTTCGGCGGAAAGCCCCTGATCACGCAGCGCTGCACGAGAGGCTTCCAGACGCTTTCGGGCGCGTTGCATCAGAAACTTTCCGGTTAAGCCACTCGCTACATTTATCAGCATTGCTAGTACCGCAAGCCACCCGAGCAACGCATTGAAGTGAATGCCAGAGTGCACGAGGATCAATAAGGAACCCGCCCACGCCATGTATTCGTGCAGTCGCAGCAACGTCACAGGCTGCCCTATCGTGATGAGTTTTCGCTTACGCATTGAATATCCGAACGAACCAACGATGAGCAGCACGCCCGGGATTCCTAAGTAGCGCCCCACCCACACGACGTTTACAAAATGCAGAATCGCGTCAAGCAGCATTGCCGTCGCAGCTAGCGCGAGTAGCGAGAGGTAGAAAGGCACGACATCACGGCGAAAAAGTGAAGTTTTCATTTGAATCACGCCTCCAGCACCAATGACGAAGTGGGCACCGCAACACACGGTAAGCAACAACCTGTTTCGATCACAAAATCGGGCGGATTCGCATATCTGACGTCGCCAGAAGCCAGCACCGTCTGGCAGCTACCGCAGCTGCCGGTGCGACATCCCGCGTCTATAACGATGCCGCGTCGTTCAGCAAACTCAAGCAACGATTCGTCGCGACCGTCCCATGCAATCGTTCGATTGGATTGGCGAAACTTTATCGAGAAAACCGTGTCACTTGCCTGCGCGCTCAACGGCACTTTCGCGTCGCCGAGTCGCACTGTCGCCGGACCAAACGCCTCAAAGTGAATATCGGCCAGTGGCACGCCCCACTCAGCAATCGCTGGAACTAGGCTTTCCATCATCTGCGAGGGGCCGCACACATAGAACTCATAGCGTGCTGCCGGAAGCGTGCGCTCTAAAAGGTCAATCGTGATGTAGCCGGCCTGCTCATAGGCTTGCGAAGCGGTGTCGTCAGCCACGGGCGCGGCGTACACGTTGTGAACGCGCACATTTTTGTTTAGTTGGTCTAGCGCCGCGATGCGCGCCGCGAAGGCGTGTTCCAACCCGTTTCGCACGCCGTAAAACAAGTGAACAGTTCGCGTCGGTTGCGTTGCGCAACACCACTCCAGCATGCTCAATAGTGGCGTGATACCTATTCCGCCAGCGATTAGAACGACAGGAACGTGGGACGCCGGGTCGATGCAGAACCGACCAGCGGGGGCACCAACGTCTATGACATCGCCCTCGCGGACTCGATCAAGAAAGTACGTTGAAACCAACCCCGGCGGCAACGCAGAATCCGACGCAGGTGGCAGCGCGCGTTTAATCGTTACGCGGTAGGACGCCGCGTTCGGAGCATCGGAAAGCGAGTAGCAACGGGTGAGCGCAGCGGCAGCGGGCTTGCGCGTGTGCGGCAGTTGGCTTGCAGGCACCTGAAACGTTAGGTACTGACCCGCCGAATACGGTGGCAACGGTTCAGCATCCACAGGTTGCAAATAAAACGAGCACTGCGAGTGCGCTCTATCCTCAAACTCGCGCCGCGCCACGCGAAATTGGCGAAGGCCTTGCCATGCGCTGCGTGACTCACCGTTAACTACCGCTATGGACGTCGGTTTGGCGTTGAGTCTAAGTAGACGCTGCCCCTCTTGCTCGGCGCGCTTGGTCTGTCGAATAACAACGAACGTTGAGACGACCAATTGCAGGGCAAACACCCCGGAAACACAAACAAAAAGTAACAGCAGCGTCAAGCGAACCTCGAAGGCAAAGTCAGCGATTGAGCTGAGGGCATCTATGGCGCCCGCAGCCCATCAACTAATGCAAGCAATGGATCACGCCTGTTAGCGAACGGACGATAAGCTACGGGGCGCACGTTGTCGGTTCGCTAGCGCACGATTGACTGTTGTATCGGTGGTGGCTCGGTTGCAGCTATGTGCTCAAACGCACAAGGTCAAGGAGCGCCATAAACGTAACATCGTCAAGGAATCGCTTCTCGCCTCCACCATCCCATGAATTCAAACCACATGCCGCTACCTCGCGCAACCTCAACATCGGCTTTGCCACACGTGACTCGTGTCCTCAGCGCTGTCGTCAGCGCGGCTTTCTTTCTACTAATACCGGTAACCGCCATGGCCACTGAAGAACCAAAGTACGACGTGATCCTCACCGAGGGCGACTTCGAGGTGCGGCAATATGCGCGCATGGTCATCGCGGAGACCTTGGTGGCTGGAACTCAAGACGAGGCGTCTAGCGCCGGCTTTCGTGCCATCGCCGGGTACATCTTCGGGGACAACAAACGCGCGGATTCGAGTGCAACCAAGATTGCGATGACAGCGCCGGTGACGCTTGAAAAGCAGCCCGCTTCACAAAAGATCGAAATGACCGCCCCCGTAACCATGGATCGAAATGGCGAGAAGTGGCGAGTACATTTTGTGATGCCGTCGCAGTACGCGCTGGCTGATCTGCCTAAGCCCAATAACCCGAATGTGCAGTTGAGGGAGATTCCTGCCAAGAAAATTGCCGCGCTTCGCTTTTCAGGATTCGCAGGCGAAGACAAGGTCGCCACAAAAACGAAGGCGCTCACTGATTGGGTCATCGCAAAAGGACTCGCCGCGGTCAACACGCCGCAGCTCGCGCGCTACGACCCGCCGTGGACGTTGCCGTTCATGCGCCGCAACGAAGTGCTGGTCGAAGTTAGGTAATCGTCGAGCGTGCGGCTTGCGCGCGCAAGTTCTCCGTTGTTTGACCTTTTCCGTCTGGCTGCCAGCCCGGTGGCCCGAACAAATACCCCGCGATTTCGCGCGCACTTTTCGCTTGGCGTAGATCTCCCCACACATTGATCCACTGCTGAAACGCAACGCGCAGCGGATTGTTCGACGTTATCGGCTGCACCCATCCATAGCGAATCGGCACATCGCGTTTTTCTGGAATGTACGTGCCAAACATGCGATCAAAAATCAGCAACACGCCGCCGTAATTCGCGTCAAGATACTCCACGTTTGACGCGTGATGCACACGATGCGCGGAAGGCGTGTTGATGATGCCTTCAAGAAA
>DAINAJ010000096.1:0-1108 GCA_036733505.1 Casimicrobium sp. | reverse complement strand
CAACCCACGCCACCGGATCATTCAACTTCCAATCGAAGAGCCGATGCTGATAGAGCCACGCCGCGCCTGGCAATGCCAACGCCAAGGGAATGAAATCAGTCAGTCGTCGACCAACTGCGATCGCGAGCGAGACTAACGCCCCTTTCCAGTCGTAGTTGCGACGCAACCAGAAGGTGAGCACCAGCCCTTCAAGCATGGCGCTGCCGATGGCCACCAACCCGACGACCGCGTAGATTCGTATGAACGGTGTGTTTTCCATGAAATCCTTGTTCTTTGCGCGAACGCAGCGAGTCGTTTGTCTGCTGCGCACCTGGCGGACAATGCCCGTTTTACGCCGCTTGCGACCGTATTTTCGCTAGGCAAAGCATAGCGCGTCACCTCGCTTCAGACGCTGGTTGCAGCCGGGAATTCCGCGTGTCGCGTCAATGAATTGAAACCACATGTAAGCAGACGCCGCGATTTCACCGCATACTTACGTGTCAAGACCTAAAGGAGGCCACACTATGTTCAATCGAATCAAGCGCTCAGGCGCGGTCGTCGCGACGGTATTTGCGACATTGCTTCTCGCAGCGCCTGCCGCTCAAGCGCAACAACTGAACCTGCTCTGCAACGCCACCATTGACTGGTGCGAGCTGATGAAAAACAAGTTTGAAGCCGAGACCGGCATCAAAACCAACATGGTCCGCCGCAGCTCCGGCGAGTCATACGCGCAGGTTCGCGCGGAATCGGCAAATCCGAAGACTGACATTTGGTGGGGCGGCACCGGCGACCCACACCTGCAAGCCGCAGCCGAAGGCTTGACCGAGGTCTACAAGTCGCCGATGCTCGCCAAGCAACAACCGTGGTCGCAAAAAGTTGCCGAAGTGTCGGGCAACCGCACCGTGGGCATTTATCTGGGCGCGTTGGGTTACGCCTACAACACGCAGCTCCTCGCGTCGAAAAAACTCCCGGCTCCGAAGTGCTGGAGCGATCTCGCCGATCCGAAATACAAGGACGAAGTGCAGATGCCAGACCCGAATTCATCGGGCACGGCGTACACGATGCTCGCCACGTTGGTGCAGCTGATGGGCGAAGAAAAAGCGTTTGCCTTCATGAAGAGCATGCACAA
>DAINAJ010000095.1:3504-12392 GCA_036733505.1 Casimicrobium sp. | reverse complement strand
CGGACGCCGGCGATCTAGTGGCACAGACGAGCGTGCCAATTTTGGGCGACGACACTGCTCATGAGGTGTTCCAAAAGGTAACCGTCGCCGCGGAAATTACGCTCGCGCGTGCCCTCCCTCAACTTATCGCGGACACTGCGGCACGCGTTCCGATGGATCTGAAATCCGGCTCTTACTTTTCGGGGCGTAGGCCAGAAGACGGACGCATAGATTGGTCGCAACCGGCACACGCGGTTTACAACCTTGTGCGCGCTGTCGCTCCGCCTTACCCCGGCGCGTTTGCCGATTTCGACGGCACGCGTGTCATCGTTAACAAAGCAATTGTGATTGTCGTACCTGGTGCCGCCACTATCGGGGAAATCGGGCGCGTGGGCGAAGTCACCCGAACCGGTGACCAGCTTGGCTTTGTCTGCGGGGATGGCCATGTACTCGTTCCGCTCTCGCTGACGGTTGACGAAGAAACGCTTGCAGGCGCGGAAACACGGAAGTGGCTAGCGGCGCAACTACCGCGTGCGCAGCGATAGGCGACGACCAGCGTTGCACTGGTCCCGTCGTGAAACAATAGAGGCTGTACCCGGCGCGCTGCGTCATCTGGGAATTTGCTCGAATATCACATGAAAAAAATACTCATCCTCGGGGCCAATGGATTCATCGGTCACCACCTGAGCCGCGCCATATTGGCCACGACCGACTGGCATATTGTCGGTATGGATTTGGGCTCACACCGCATCACGGAACTGCTCTCCCATCCGCGCATGAGCTTTCATCAGCGCGACATGCTCACCAGCACCGCTTGGATTGATGAACAGGTCGCAAGCTGTGACGTCGTTTTGCCGCTCGTCGCGATTGCAACGCCAGCAACCTATGTACGCGACCCGCTGCGTGTGTTCGAGCTCGATTTCGAAGCGAATCTGCCGATAGTGCGCATGTGCGTAAAGCACAAAAAGCGTTTGATTTTTCCTTCCACATCCGAGGTGTACGGGATGTGTCCGGATGAAGAGTTTGATCCGGACAACTCCAATCTCGTCGTTGGACCGATCAACAAGCCGCGCTGGATTTACTCTGTCTCCAAGCAGTTGATGGACAGAATCATCCACGCGTATGGCATGAAGGGCGAGCTGGATTACACGCTGTTCCGTCCGTTTAATTGGATTGGAGCAGGACTAGATTCGCTGACGGCCAGCAACCCTGGCGGCGCGCGCGTCATCACGCAATTTCTCGGCCATATCATTCGCGGCGAACCGATTCAGCTGGTGGACGGTGGCGCGGCGCGGCGCAGCTTCACTGACGTTGATGACGCCATCCGTGCGCTGATGACGATCATCGACAACCCAAACAACATCGCTTCCGGAAAAATTTACAACATCGGTAACCCATCCAATAACCACTCAATCCGTGAACTCGCGGAAACGTTACTGAAGCTCTCATCGAGCTACGAGGAATACCAAGCGGGCGCAGCGCGAACCAAAATCGTTGAGACGTCTTCTGGCGATTACTACGGCAAGGGCTATCAAGACGTGCCCAATCGCACACCAAAGATCAGCAACACCGTTGCTGAGTTGAAATGGCAGCCGAGCGTCACCCTAGCGGGCGCACTGAAGAAAATTCTGGAAGAAAGCCGTGCCGAAGCGCGCACGATGCTCGCGACACCTCCCGCTCGTTGATTTAGCGCGAGGTTCAGCAACAGCATGCCATTTCTTTGCCTAAAAGTTGACGTAGACACGCTGCGCGGGACGCAGGAAGGTGTGCCGCGGTTGGTCGAGCTCTTTACCCGCCACGGCGTCGGTGCGACGTTTCTTTTTTCGATGGGACCGGACAACACCGGACGCGCGATCAAGAGGATTTTCCGCCCAGGGTTTTTAGCCAAAGTACGGCGCACATCTGTTCGCTCAAACTACGGCCTCAAAACGCTTCTCTACGGCACATTGATTCCCGGCCCCGATATCGGCAAGCGCGGCGCCGAGCAGATGCGTGCGGCACGCGACGCGGGTTTCGAGTGTGGCATTCATTGCTGGGATCACGTCAGTTGGCAAGACGGCGTGATGAAGTACTCGGCCGATTGGGGACGAGCACAGATGCGCCGAGCGCACACCCGCTTCACGGAGGTGTTCGGCAACGCCGCGTCCACGTGCGGTGCCGCAGGCTGGCAGATGAGCGTCGATGCGCTGCGCGCGCAGGGCACATTCGGCTACGCATACGCAAGCGACGGGCGCTCGGATCTGCACGCTGCGTCTTCCGGGGCCGACAGCGGTCCGTTCTGGCCGTTGGTGCGCGGCGAGGCGTTGCCTGTCTTGCAGGTACCCACGACGCTGCCCACGCTTGACGAAATGATTGGTTTAGACGGTTGCACGCCGGAAAACGTGGCTGACCGGCTGCTGCAGATCACGGTCACACCGTCGCGCGACCACGTTTTCACATTGCACGCTGAGCTTGAAGGTATGGCGCTGTTGCCCGCGATGGAGCGCTTGATTACGGGATGGCAAGACCAAGGCTACACGTTGAGTTCCACCGCGGAGTACGTGAAGAGTCTTGACAAGTCGACACTGCCCTTTCGAGAACTGGCGTGGGGCGAAATCGCGGGTCGATCAGGCACGCTAATGAAGCCCGGCCAGCCCTATCTGCACGCACTCGAATCGACGCTGCGGCGCTAGCTGCAACACGGCAAAGCATCTTCCTAAGCAGCGGCAAGATCAAAACTTCGGCTAACACGCCACCTCTTTGACAAAGGACACGCCATGACAACCGAGAAAGTTGCCGACTTCACGCTTCCCACGAACGGCGGCGGCTCGTTCACGCTCTCCGCTCAGCTCGGAAAAACGGTCGTGCTGTACTTCTATCCGAAGGACAACACGCCGGGCTGCACCACCGAGGGACAAGATTTCGCTGCGCTACATGCGGACTTCGAAAAAGCCAACGCCGTTGTGGTCGGTGTCTCGCGCGACAGCGTGAAGTCGCACGACAACTTTTGCGCAAAGTTTGGTTTCCCATTTGCGCTCATCTCGGACGCGGACGAAGCGCTCTGCGCGCAGTTTGAAGTCATCAAGATGAAGAACATGTACGGCAAGCAGGTGCGCGGCATCGAGCGCAGCACGTTCATCATCGACAGCGCGGGAAAGCTGGCGCAAGCTTGGCGCGGCGTCAAAGTCGCTGGACATGCCGCGGCGGTGCTCAACGCGGTGCATGAAATCAACGCACGTTGACACCTTTTTGCCGCCAACGACCGCCAGACCGCCGTTCTGTCACATAAAAGCAGTAAGTCGATTACATCAATTTCAGCCCGTAAACGACCGCCAGGCAGTCGTTTGCGCGAAAAAGCTGTATCAGCAGGTATTCGCGAACTACCGCGACGAACCGCGCTGCAGCGTAAACGTGTCGTAGCCCGTTTCTTTCACGCGCCCATCGGCGGTGTACGTCACATCGAAGTACAAATCCTCGGTGCCGTTATTGAACTTGTACTTGTGCGTCAGCTCGGTTGGCGTCATCCCGAAGCGCTGCTCTTTGCTGTTGCGACCCAAAATGCGACGCACTTCGGTGATCGTCATGCCCGGCGTCACGCGTTTGAAATTGGCGTCGGTCAGCACTTGGTCAATCTTTTCCAGCGTGCCCTGCGCGTTCACCGTCATCATGTACGTCCGCGTGCCTTCCGGCCCCAACGGGTACTCCCAAATTTCCTTGTCGCCTTCGCGGTTCACGCTGGCCGGTTCGCCCATTTTGAGTTTCATATCGGCCACTGTCGATTGGCCCGCCTGCAATTCGCCGGTTGCCACGCGGTCGCATCCGACGAGCGTAAGCATCGTTGAAAAAAAACCCACGGCCAGTGCCCCTCTCAATGTCTTCGATACCTTAGCGGTGTTTTTCATTGTGCGTGATTCCCCTCAAAGAATTTTTCGCATGTCACGATGTGGAATATCGCAATCAAGATACTCGCCATTCTCCACGACAAAGCCAAACTTCTCGTAGAAACCAATCGCATGCGTTTGCGCAGATAAAACGACTTGGTCATCGCCACGTTGACGCGCCCGCTCAATTAAGTGAACCAGCAGCGCGGCGCCCACGCCCTGCCCACGAAATGGTTTACGCACGGCCATCCGGCCAATATGGCCATCGGGTAGCAGCCGTCCGCAGCCCGCAGCGACACCGTCGGCCCACGCAATGGCATGAATGGAGCGCGGATCATGCTCGTCGACCTCCGATTCGGCGGGTACTTTTTGCTCGTCCACAAACACTTCGAAGCGAATGGACTTGAGTGTGGCGTTGTCGTCGGGCCACGTAGCCGTCTTCACTTTGAACGCCGATTGCACAGTCTTCACGGCATCTCGTTTGCGCGAAAAAAAGTCCTTCAGGCGTTGCGCCGATTCATCAGCGAGCAAGCCGCCGCACACCTCGCGCGCATGATGATTCAGCTTCGCTTCGGCAAACAAATCAACAACGCTACCAGCGGCGCCAAACTTCAGATCAGGCGCGCCCCACACCACGCGGCTCACGCGCGCGTGCAACAGTGCGCCCGCGCACATCGCGCACGGCTCAACTGTCGTGTAAATCGTCGCGCCGGGCGCTCGGTAGTTGTTCAGCGCGCGAAACGCATCGCGTAACGCAACAATCTCAGCGTGCGCCGTTGTGTCGCCGTCTCGGATGACGCGATTCATCCCTCGGCCGACTAATTCGCCCCCGATGACAATCACCGCGCCTATCGGCACTTCACCTGCTGCGGCCGCCTCGTCTGCCTGCGCCAGCGCGGCGAGCATGAACCGCGTGTCCTCGTCGTCCTCAGAGATCCGCGCACTCAAGATCAAAGGCCCAACCGCGTCATCCATTGCGCCAACGCCTGTTCGTCGGGCGAACCGGTGACGTACGCAGCCTTCATCTGCGCGTGCGCTTCTTTGCGGTGCTGATTGATCTTGAACTTGCTATCGAGTCGCGTAACCGTCATCCGAAACCCCGCGATTGCCCCGAGCATGGCATGTTGAAACTCGTGATCCAACCCCTTCCACTGCGCGGCATAGTCAGGTTCGTGGATGCTGATGAGCGACTTTAACAACGCGTCCTTGTCCTCAGCGCTGGTAACTTCCTCGACCACACCGTAAGCATGCACCGCGATGTAGTTCCACGTCGGCACACGTTTCAAGTCCGCGTAAACGCTGGGCGACATATAGGCGTTCGGTCCGGAAAACGCGACCATCGTGGGCCGCCCGTCACGCAGCAACGCCACATGCGGATTTGCGCGTGCCAAATGAAAATGCAAGATGACTTGGGTTTGCGTCGAGTCTTCCGATACCGAGGGAATTTCAGAAACCACCACCGGCAGCGGCGTAGCGATCGGTAGTCCGTCGGTGTCGCTAGAAATCAGCATCGCAAAATCATGTGTGCGCATAACGTCAAGCGTCAGCGCGTGACTCGGGGATTCAAATTGTTTCGGGATGTACATGGCGTAATTATTTTGCTCGAACCTGCGCGAGTTTGCGGCCCAATGCAATCAGCGCCACCGTCAATAGCGCCACGACAAACATTGCAGGTTCGATAGATTCTCGCAGCAGCAGCGCCGCAAAGGCAAGCGTAAAAAATAGCTGCATGAGTTGCACTTGGCTCACGCGCGCAATGCCGCCGCGCGCAAGCCCGCGGTACCAAAAAAAGAAGCCAATCCATTGGCTCATCAGCCCGAGATAAGCAAACGCAGCCCACGCTTGAACAGACGCGCTCGCGGGAGCGGCCGGAGCGCTCCAGAACGTAAGCGCGAGGGTACCGGGCAAGCCCAGAATAAGCGCCCACGAAATCGCCTGTGGACCGGACATGTACCGTGTCGCAATCGCACCGCTGGCATAGCCCAAGCCACCAAACAGAACGCCGATCAGCATCAGTGCGTCGGCGGCGTGCAATTCGCCGCGCGCGCGCAACCATGCGTAGCCACAAACGAGCAGCGTTCCAGCGACTGCACAGGCCCAAAAACCGCGCGAAAGCCGTTCACGATTGAGCCAAGCACCGATGACTGCTGTCGCCAACGGCAAGATCCCGTTGACCACCGCCGCGTGGCTTGACGGCACTGTTTGCAGCGCCAGCGTATTAAGAAGCGGCCATCCAAAAACCACGCCTGTGGTCGCACCCAAGAGCGGCCACCAGGCCGCACGAGGCGGCAGCGGCGCGCGCGTCGCTATCAGATACGCAATGCCTGCAGCAGCGCCCAGTACCGTGCGACCCGACCACACAAACCAAGCAGAGAGAACGTCGTCGGCCATCGCCATTTTTGTCACTGGCATGGTGAGACTAAAGATGATGACGCCGATGGCCCCGAGTACGAGGCCAGAAGATTGCGGATTCAATATTTTCTACCTGTTCGATATATCGAACGAATATAATGCAACCGCGACTACCGCTTCATCACACGCGGCAAAGAGTGAATCACCAACAACCACTCCGCCTTTTTGGTGCCCGCGTTACGAACAGAGTGCTCGCTATCGGCTGCGAACTGTGCCGCGTCGCCCGCTTGCAACATGAACGTGCGTTTTCCGACGGTAACTTCCAGCTTCCCTTCCTGCACTACGATATGTTCCTGTGTTCCGAGCGCATGCGCTGGAAATTTTCCCGTGGCTTTCCTTGCGGGTAATGCGTTATGCACAATTTCCACCAACGCATCGGGGCTGACAGGCGAGAGCGTACGTCGAACGAGGCCCGTTTTCGGATCTTTATAGATCGGTTGTTCGGCCAATTGTTGAATGTGCACCGGCGGCCCCATATCGCCACGCAGCAGGCTGCTAAGCGAGACGGTCATCCCTTCAGCAAGCTTTGCCAGCATCACGGCCGTGGGGCTGGTCAATCCCGCTTCGATACGACTCACGACGGACTTCGACACACCGGCGCGCTTGGCCAAATCCGATAACGAGATTTGCTGCACCTCGCGCGTCGCCTTCACCGCCGCACCGACACCTTGCGCAACCTTTAGCGCGGTGTTGGCTGTGTTGGCGAAGTCTTTGGCGGTGCGAACAACAGCCAACGCTGTTCCCAAGGCTGAAGTTCCAGACGATTTCGCGCGCGTTGCCATGCTGTGCCTCCGGTGAGTGCGTACCTAAGTTTGCGACAAAGTGTACGCGTCCTTGCCGTCCTTCATGCTCCAACCCATTGCAGTCAGCTCTGCGCGCAGACGATCCGCTTCTGCCCAGTCTTTTCCGTTGCGTGCTGCCCATCGCGCGTCGGCAACCGCACGCACGTTCGCGGGTACGTCAACGGCCTTCGGCGCCCACGCAGCGAGCCCCAAACCCAGCGCCTCATCAAACTTAAGCATCGTCGCCTTCTTCACGTCCGGCGATAAATCAGATTTGAGCGCCTCAAACGCCAGCGCCAACGCCTGCGGAAAATTCAAATCGTCGTTGAGTTTTTCCATAAAGCGCGCAACAAAATCCGCGTCCGGTGCGGCCGCCGGTGCGCCCAACGCGAACACGTTGTTCCGCAATCGTTCAAGCGCCGTCGCCGCAGCATCAAGCGCGTCCCAGCTAAACGTGAGCTGCGAACGGTAGTGCGCCGTGAGGCACAAGTAGCGATACGCCAACGGGTCATACCCTTTGTCGATCAGGAGTTGCACACGCAAAAACTCACCGCTCGATTTACTCATCTTCGAACTGTTGAGCAGGATGAAGTAGCCATGCATCCAAAAATTTGCGAGACGCGTTCCGTACGCGGCTTCGGTCTGGGAGATTTCGTTCGGGTGGTGCACCGTGATGTGGTCCTCACCGCCGCAATGAATATCGAAATATTCGCCAAGGTATTTGTGCGCCATCGCCGAGCACTCGATGTGCCACCCCGGAAAGCCACGGCCCCACGGCGAGTCCCATTCCATTTGGCGCTGATCTTCCGGCTTAGAAAATTTCCAAAGCGCGTAGTCCGTGGAATTCTTTTTCTCGCCCAAATCAACGCGCGCGCCAGCCTGCAAACCCGCAATATCCAAGCGCCCTAGATAGCCGTAGGACGGCTGTTTCGCGGTGTCAAAGTAGATACCGTCGCTGGTGCGATACGTGTATCCCTTTTTCTCGATTTCTTGTACGAACGCAATTTGCTCTGGAATGTTGTCGGTCGCTTTGCATAACGTCGTCGGAAAGTCGATCCCAAGCAACTTCAAATCGCCCACGAACGATTCGGTGTACAGCGCCGCGATGTCCCACGCCGTTTTCCCTGTGCGGCGCGAACCCTTTTCCATTTTGTCTTCGCCATCGTCCGCATCCGACACAAGGTGCCCGACGTCTGTGATGTTCATCACATGATTGACGCGGTAACCGTTGAGCTTCAACACGCGCTTGAGGCCGTCTTCGAACATGAAGGTGCGGTAGTTGCCGATGTGTTGATAGTCATACACCGTCGGTCCGCAGGTGTAGAGCCCGACCTCACCCGGTTTCAAAGAAGTGAATTCACGGACGGAGCGCGTCCAGGTGTCGTAGAGCTGAAGAGACATAGTGGGTTTAGTGTGCAACAAATGAATACAAAAAAGGCTGCCCGTGGCAGCCTTGGAACGGATCGAAACTGTCCGGCACTATAGGCGAAGTAGCGCCGCGTCACCACCAAGGGTGGCAAGACAACATGCGCAACATTGCATACCGGCTTTGATCATCATGGGCGCTAGTTTAGCTCACGCATTAAAAGTGATTGCTCTGGTGGCTTCTACTGCGGCAGGCAGAACGCAACGCGCGCCCGCGTCCAGCCCGCAGCAACCATGTCAGCGTCGACCAATGCGTCCCACATCGTACGAAGGTTGTATCCGGAGGCATCAAGACGAACGTACTCATAAGCCGCCGTGCTGCCGACGGGGCAGTGGGTGCCGTTCGGGAACGCAGCGGCGAACACCATACCGTCAACATTCCAACCCGAGTTAGCCGCAAAATCTTTGCATTCTTGCGCGGTGGCGCTGT
>DAINAJ010000095.1:0-3404 GCA_036733505.1 Casimicrobium sp. | reverse complement strand
ACATTCCAACCCGAGTTAGCCGCAAAATCTTTGCATTCTTGCGCGGTGGCGCTGTAGGTATAGCCACCACCCTCTACCAAACGCGCGCGACAGACGGGTTGTGACAGCGACAGCGCGTTGTTGTGCGCAGTGAAGCTAAAGGCGTCTGTGCTGTAGCGCGTTCGCGACCACGATCCGCCGCGTTGTCCCGAGAGCATTTGTGCCAGCTCAACCGGGTCAGCGATCAAGGCAAAACGTCCCGTCAAATTGTTTTGAAGTTCGACGATGCGCATGCGATCCGTGCTCGCACTGACGTCGCCCGCGCTACGCGTTGATGTCACACCTTGCACCGCATTGGCAGCGTCAAGCAGCCCAGATCCGCACGCGCCGACAGCCGCTGAACAGTCGGTGCCGACAGGAAAGGCGCGGGCTGAACCCTGAAGTCGGTTCAATACTTGCCCCGGCGTGAGCGACGGGTCGCGGGCGAGCATCAAAGCGACGACGCCAGCAACGTGTGGTGCGGCCATGCTGGTTCCTGCATAGGTCGCATAGCTCGGAGCGCCGGGCAATGTGACCCCGCCGTTTAGGGTCGAAATCACACCGGGCAAGTCACCGGAATCCCCGCCAGGCGCGGTCAGCGTGACCGAGCTGCCGAAGTTGCTGTAACTCGACAAGTCACCGAGCAAGTTGGAGGCCGCGACGGACACGACACCGTTGCAGTTGGCGGGAGCAGAAGTGCTCGCCAGCCCGGCTTCGTTACCGGCCGAGACCACCACGACAGCGCCACGTGCAATCGCGGCGTCAACCGCCGACTGCATGTTGGCGCTGCACGGCGCGGTTCCGCCTAGGCTCAGGTTCAGTACCTTGGCGGGATTCGGGTTGGTAGGAGTGCCTGCCACCGGAACACCGGCGGCCCATCGAATTGAATCAGCCACGTCGTCGAAGGTGCCGCCGCAGCGTCCGAGCGCACGAACGGGAACAATGCGCGCATTGGGCGCGACGCCAGCAATCCCTTCGGCGTTATTCGAACTTGCAGCGATGATGCCTGCGACGTGGGTGCCGTGCCACGAACTGCCCAAGTCAAATGGGTTTTGGCATTCGCCAGTTCCGAAATCGGTGTCGCCCGGATCGGACGCATCGGCGTCGCGGCCATCCTCATCGTTGGCGATCCAAGTCTCGCTAATCATGTCAAAACCCGTCACGCGTTTGGCGTCCAAGTCCGGGTGCGAGCGAATGCCGGTATCGATGACGGCCACCGCGATCGAGCCTGATGGCGTTCCGTCCCACGCCGCCGCTGCACGAATTCCGCCCGCGCCCGTTCCCAACGACCACTGTTGCGACCACATGGTGTCGTTAGGAATCCATTGGTGACGTGCGATAGCTATACGCTCCGCGCTCTTCACACCGCTGTCCGCCGTCGCCGCTACCGCGACGGCAGCAAGTGACGCCGCCGTGGTGCCAACTGGCAACACAACCAATGCTCGATTGCCGTTCGACATCCGCTTTATCTTGAGTGCCTGTCCCGTTTTGGCGGACAGCCGCGCAACGGTGGCTTCCGCGTTGTCGGGTTCGTTCACCGTGATCGCCAACATACGGGCGTGATATTCGGTGTCGGGAATGGCGCGGGCAAGTGCCTTTTCAACCGCAGCGGATTTCGCCCACAGCACGCTGGCGTTCTCGCGAAGTCCCGTCGCGACCCGAAGCGCCTGCGCGTCGTCGGTCACGACTACTGAATAGATGCCGTTTGCGCCACGCGTGGGTGACGCGAGACCGGCGGCGCTGACGAGCCTTGCTGCGGCGCGTTGCTCATGACCTTTTAGTGATGGATTGAGCTTGAACTCCACCGTGGCGGCCGACGCGACACCGACCAACACCGGAGTGAGCAGCGCAAGCGCACATAGCCGCGAGAAGCGCAGACGGCGCGCACGGGCATTTGAGTTAAACGGGGGGGTTGCTGCTGCTTGCTTGGCCATCACACACTCCGTGCCTCTGGGGTCTCAACGACTAAGACTCGCGTCGGCACATTCGGGTTCGCTAAATTGCTTTAGAAGTGTATGGCAATGGCATGAAAACTCAAAACAAAATCAGGTGTTGTCTCCTCGTGGAGACACGCGCTCTGACGCGCTTTGCGGACCGCCCGCGTGCATCACCCGCCGATGCAAACGACGCAGCGACCACCAGATGGCGATGGCCACGATCGGAATGGCGACCGCGGCCGTGCTTTCAGGCCCGAACGGCCAGCCAAGTTGCTGCGCGCCTTTGGCTACGTAGCTGATAAGCCCAACGATGTAGTACGTTATCGCCGCGACCGACAGCCCTTCGACCGTCGATTGCAGTTTGAGCTGCACGTCCTGGCGCTCGTTCATCGTCACGAGCAACGCTTCGCTGTTTTGTTGCTGTTTTATTTCCACGCGCGTGCGCAGCAGGTTACTCATGCGCGACACCCGCTGCGACAGCGCGTCCTGCCGTCGCACGGCCCATTCGCAGGTGTTTCTCGCCGGGCTCAACCGCCGATCCATAAATTCGCGAATGGTTTGAAGCCCGTCAATGCGCGATTCGCCCAGTTCGCTAATGCGTTTATCAACCAACGAAAAATACGCGGCGCTCGCCGAAAATCGCGAATGCAGCGCGGCATATTGGCTCTCGATTTGGCCTGCCAAGTGCGTGAGTCGATCCAACAACTGCGGCTCGTCGTGGCGCTGTGCGGCGCGAATTGCGGTGGCCAGTTCAGAGAGGTCGCGCTCTGCGTGCGTAAGCTCGCCCGAGACTTGTAGCGCCGCTGGAAATCCCATCAATGCGGCCATTCGATACGTTTCAATTTCAAGCAAGCGCTGAATCAACCGACCCAAGCCGCGCGGTGATGTGTTCCCCACAAACAGCAACAATCGCGAAAACCCGTCCGGATGAATCGCAAAATCGGTGTACGCCTCGCTTTGCCCGTCGCCCACGGCGGAGCCGATCAGCGTTTCGTCGCGCAACATGCGGCGCACGAGCGCTTCACGCGCAGCAACACCATCTGCGTTCTCACCGGACTCGCCATCTGCATCCTGCGGCGACGCCCACAAATGCATCGCCACCAAACGCTGCCCCGGCAACGCGTCAATCCACGTTGCTGGCAGCGCGGCACAGGCGGTGACGTTTTCGTCCGGTTGCGCGCCAGCGTCAAGCGGGCGCATGAATGTCCAGCTCACAAATTCCGTATGCCGCTCCCAGCGTACGCGCACCCCACCGAGAGTGTGCCGAGAGTGCGACACCTGTGCGTCCAGCGCGGGCAAGTGGTTATCGCGCAGCAGAGACGACAAGTGCTCGCGGCTGGCAGCGCGCTCGTCGGCGTTGGTCAGCATCACCACATGCGAAATCACCAACGGTGCCGTCATCGGCTCCGGCGGTCGGGCGTGAATTTCGTTGTGAAGCGCGGCGCGCTG
>DAINAJ010000094.1:7079-12505 GCA_036733505.1 Casimicrobium sp. | reverse complement strand
GTGCTCGTTGAATTGCGAACGGTGCCGGCAGAACCCACCGTGTTCGCGACAACTAATTAACACGCCCGACTTAAACGACGAACCAACATGCCCCGCTCTTACTCGCTGGCGTACCTCACGTCCAACACACTAACACCGCCCCAAGCAATCGGTCTCGCGGCGGACTTAGGCTATGCGAACGTCGGCCTGCGGTTACTGCCTAACGCAGCGGGCGCACCGCAGCAGTTTCTCATCGGCCTTCCCGATGTATTGCGTGAAACGGTCGCAGCGCAGCGCGACACAGGCGTGGGCGTACTGGATCTTGAAATCATTCGCATCGGCCCAGGATTTAACGCTCGCGCGTATCTCCCGCTGCTTGAGGCGGGGGCTGCATTGAAGGCGCGTGCCGTGCTTGTGGCCGGTGATGAGTCCGACTTCGCACGCTTGGTGGACGGCTACGCGCAACTCTGCGACGTCATGTTGCCGTTTGGACTGACCGCTGATCTTGAATTTATGCCGTGGACGAGAGTTCCAGACGCCAAATCTGCGATGCGAATTGTGCAGGCAGCAGGCAACCCAAGCAACGCTGGCATCCTTGTCGACGCACTGCATTTCGGCCGATCAACTACAACGTTGGACGACATCCGCGCCATTCCTCGCGCGCTGCTGCACTACGCGCAAATTTGCGATGCCACGGCTGGAACACACTTCGACGTCGAGGCGATGATTCACACAGCACGCTGCGAGCGCTTGTTGCCCGGCGAGGGCAGCATTGATGTGAAAGGTTTGTTCGACGCGCTCCCCGCAGATCTGCCAGTGAGCGTTGAAATCGTACACATGGAGCGCATGGCCGAGATGGGCCAACACGAATGGGCGCGTGTTTGCCTCGAACGCAGCCGCGAGTGTCTGGAAAAACCACAAATCTGACGCGTGCCTCGATAAATTTCTAGGCGACCGATGGTGCGGCCTGTAGAAAAGATACAACGCGCGACGGGCTCGCTAGACGAGGCACGGTTCCCGCGCGTAGGCGTCAACCGATGAGCCGCTGGTGCTCGGTGCGTTCGCGCGCGACGACAGTTTTCACGAATTCGGCGCCACCTTTCATGTGCGCGAAGGCAGCGTAACCGCGATCAAGAAACTCATGTAACTGCCCCACACCGCTCGCATAAGCCGGACGCTTCATGATGCGCAATAGTCCCTGCAAGAGAGGCACTTTGGTCAAGGTGTCGAGTGACGCGCCGATCTCTTCGGTGAGCTCAAATTGCCGGTTGCGCAGCGCCATGTCCTCCGCTTCACAATACGCCCGTTGATAGGCGGTTCCGTCGATTCGCAACGGCCTCTCGTTGCCTTGGGCGTCGCGTAACCTAGCCGCAAGTCGGTTGTCGAGGAGTTCGGAAAGGGCATCCATTTCCAAGGCAGTAGCAAGTGTGGCCAGTGCCTTGTCGGGCAGAAATTTCACCAATACTTTCACGACGCGCTCAATGTCTGCATCGCGCTGCGACAGATCTTTTGTAGAGTAAAGCTCGGTGACGAAGAACTTCGCGGCCGGTCCGTAGCGAGCGGATGCGAGAAAGTCAGCATGCGTTTGTGTGAGCCTCGCTTGCTGCCACGAACGCACGGCTAATCGGTCCGCAGCGCTCACGGCGAAGCGCGCGGCAGCTTCGCGCTCAGCGCGTGCCGCAGCGAGATGATTGCGTAGCGCCGACTCGTTTGAAATGGGTTTGACCATGGCGTAAGCGTAGCGAAAATGTTCGCACGCGTCTGCTCCACAGTTCGTGTAGAAAACTCGCTCTAACCGCGCTCCCTAGAATCGCTGGGAGAACAAGGAGGAGGCCGTCGATGTGGTCTAGACGCAGATTTATTTTTGTAGGTGTAGCGGGCGCTATCGCAGCGGGTGCAGTCGTATTGCTTCCGCAGCTTCGCGCGTCCGCAGCTGCCCCAAGCGGCACGCAGCTCGCCAATGAACATGATGCGATGTTGCGCGCCGTGATGGCTGCGCTGCTCGGAACGGCCCTGTCCGTTGACGTGAAGGCGCGTGAAGCAGAATTTGCGCGCGTCAACAAAGCCATCGGGGCGTTGGTTGATAACCTGCCGCCGACGACTCGCAAGGAAATCGGGGATCTGTTCGGTCTGCTCGCACTGAAGCCTGCGCGCGCGTTACTCGGCTACTCAGGTGATTGGCTCGGAGCCGATCCTTTGGTGGTGGGCACGTTCCTAGAGGGTTTGCGCGATAGTTCTATTGGTCTCAAACAACAAGCGTACTTCGCGCTGCATGATCTTGTGCTCGGCAGTTTCTACTCCGAGCCCGCAACATGGATCGCCACGGGCTACCCCGGCCCGCCTAAGCTCGCGTAATAGCGTCGACGTCCTTCAACCAAAACTGAACACAGATTTCAATATGATCGCTGACCCTATTCGCGAAGGCCTCGCCAAAGGCTGGATGCACATCGACGCATCGACGCTCGGGCAGGACGCCACGCTTGAGGCAGACGTGTGCATCATCGGCACGGGTGCTGGTGGTGGCATTGCGGCCGATGTGCTCTCAGACACGGGGCTCAAGGTGGTGATGATTGAGGAGGGCATGCTGCGCTCGTCAACCGACTTCCGTATGCTTGAGTCAGAGGCTTACCCAACGCTCTACCAAGAATCAGCGTCGCGTAAAACTGCCGACAAAGCGATCAACATTTTGCAAGGCCGCACAGTCGGCGGCTCCACCACAGTCAACTGGACGACGAGCTTTCGGACACCTTCACCCACGCTCAAATTTTGGCGCGAGCGCTACGGTCTGACCGAGCTGACTGATGAGCACATGGCCGGCTGGTTCCAACGCGCTGAGAAACTCACCAACATTTCCGATTGGTCTGTGCCACCAAACGAGAATAATGCGGTGCTAGAACGCGGCGGCCAAAAAATTGGCATCAAAGTCGAGCGAATTCGTCGCAATGTCAAAGGTTGCTACAACCTTGGTTACTGTGGCATGGGTTGCCCGACCAACGCCAAACAATCGATGCTCGTTACCGCCATTCCCGCAGCGCTCAATCAAGGCGCTGTTTTGGTGAGCCGTGCGCGAGCTGACCGACTTGAAGTGAAAAAGGGGCGCATTACCGCAGTGGAATGCGTGAGTATGCAAGGCACCGGCTACGACGTTGGTCGCGTGAAGGTGCGTGTCACAGCGAAACACTTCGTGGTGGCGGGCGGTGCGATTAATTCGCCAGCACTACTCATGCGGTCGGGTGTGCCCGACCCTTATAGCCTGCTAGGAAAGCGCACGTTTCTGCATCCGTCGTTGCTTTCGGGCGCGGATATGGGTAGCAAGGTCGAGGGCTGGTCCGGCGCGCCGCAAACCACCTACAGCGATCACTTTCTGATGACGCACCCGATTGATGGCGCGATGGGTTTTAAGCTTGAGGTGCCGCCGATCCACCCGGTGCTCTATTCCATTAGCGTTAACGGCATGACCGAACATCACCGCGCGCGCATCACCAACATGCCGAATACGCAGGTCACGATTGCGCTTTGTCGCGATGGCTTTCATCCGGAAAGCTCGGGTGGGCAAGTGAAATTGCTTGCGGATGGTTCGCCGCAATTGGACTACTCGCTCAATAGTTTTTTCTTTGACGCAGCGAAACGTGCGCTGTTGGCGATGGCTGAGATTCAGTTCGCTGCGGGCGCGAAAGAAGTGTTTCCGGTTGATGAGCGGATCAACGGTTTTAGATCATGGGCGGACGCGAAATCTGGTCTTGAGGCCTTGGCGTTGCGCGCCTATTCAACGCGCGTGGCGAGCGCGCACGTGATGGGCGGCTGCACGATGGCGAAAGAAGAAAAGGACGGCGTGGTGAATGTGTATGGCCGGCACCACCAAGTTGAAAACCTGAGCGTCCTCGACGGCTCTGTGTTTCCGACCTCGATTGGTGCGAACCCGCAATTGTCGATTTATGGTTTAGCTTGGCGCAATGCGGCAAGGCTCGCGGGCGACATGCGTCGCGCCTAATTTCGTTGGAATAAGAGGTTTTCGATGGCATCCGATCCGGCGGTGGCGGGCGACACGTTTCCAGTCCCACTATGGGCGACTAACTTATTTTTGTTGACGGCCGAATTCTCGATCTACGCGCTCTGGGCGTTCACCAAGATTGCACCACACTACGGAGTAGGCTGCGCGATGCTCACGGTGCTTGCGTTTGCGTTGATAGCCCGGTTAATAGTCGCACTGGCCAGTTATGCACTGTCGCGCTGGAAAGGCTCGCCACTGGCGGCAACTGATCGACTAAGTGTCGTCGGTTGGTTTAGATTTTTTGTCGTTGAATACTGGCATTTGTGCATCCAGAATTTGGTTCTGATTCCGTTGCGTGGCCTCTTTCGAACCGCTAACGAACGCAAAGTTGCGAGTACTGGGCGTGTCCTGCTGCTACAGCATGGTTATGTCAACAATGGTGCAGTGTGGTTCTTCACCGCGCGCGCATTGGAGCGCCTCGGCTATCGAGTGTTCACGATGGATCAACCCTTGTTCGCATCGATTGATACGATGGGTGCGCTACTCTCTGCTCGTGTGGATGAAGTGTTGGCATTGACGGGCGAATCCAAGCTCACGCTCATTGCGCACAGCATGGGCGGGCTCGTGTGCCGCGCCTATCTGCGTCAGTGTGGCGCAGATAAAGTGTCGCAGCTGATCACGCTAGGGTCGCCGCATCACGGCACCTTTCACGCGAATCTGGCCAACGGTACCAACGGCAAACAAATGCGCCTTAGAAGCGAGTGGCTCGCAACACTTTGCGAGTCGCGCGTTCCCACGTCCTTCACAAGCATCTATAGTGTGCACGACACCATTATCGCGCCGCAATCGTCGTCGATCATGCCGGAGGCGACGAATGTGAAGTTGGTGGGTGTAGGGCATGTAAGCATGCCAAGCGGCGTGCAGGCTCGGCGCGCAATATTGGACGCGCTCGCCCCCGTTCAGGCGCGCGAGTTGAATGCGTCCGTGGCCTAGATGCAGCGCGACAGAATCGATGACCTGTTTGAGTACACGTTACTCGTCGTTGAACGATCGGATGCATCTCGAAGCTGTGATTTGTAGTCACCATCTGTCGCATGTCAATGAATGCGACACGATGACACGCGCTCCTCAAAATTTGCGCTAACCTGCATCGAGCGTTCACTCGGCCGACGCCGTTTGACCGCGTTTGATTCCGCGAAACAGGACAAAGGCGATATCCATGAGCACGCGTTTCCAAATTGAGTTTTTCGGCGCAACGGGTACGGTCACTGGATCAAAATATTTGCTCACGATAGGCTCGCATCGCGTGCTCGTGGATTGCGGCTTGTTTCAAGGCTATAAGCAACTGCGCCTCAAGAACTGGGCGCCACCGCCTTTCGCGCCCGGGAGCGTTGACGCGGTCTTACTCACCCATGCCCATATCGACCATAGCGGCTATCTGCCTGCGCTGGTGAAG
>DAINAJ010000094.1:3884-6979 GCA_036733505.1 Casimicrobium sp. | reverse complement strand
GTCGAAGCGATCTGGCGCCCGAATGGACACATGATCGGCTCGGCGAGTGTTCAGGTGAACGCCGCGGGGCGTAGCGTTGTGTTTTCGGGGGACGTTGGGCGACCGAATGACCCGTTGATGCGCGCACCGACGCCGATTGAGTTCGCCGACTACTTGGTTCTTGAGTCCACTTATGGCAATCGCCGTCACCCCGTAGACGGCACCCTCGACGCGCTGCGCGAGGTGATCACGCGCACCGTATCGCGTGGCGGTAGCGTGCTGATTCCGGCGTTCGCCGTTGGACGAGCGCAAACTATTTTGTATTACCTGTACCAGCTCGCTTTGCTCGGAGAGCTGCCCGAGGTTCCTGTGTTCATCAATAGTCCAATGGCGATTGACGCGACGGAAATTTACCGTGAGTTCGCAAGCGAGCATCGATTGTCGGAGCAAGACTACGCGGCTATGAGCCACCTCGCGAAATTTGTGCGCACAACAGAGGAGTCTCGTGTGCTGGTGTCGAACTCAAAGCCGAAGATTGTGATTTCGGCAAGCGGCATGGCCACTGGTGGGCGTGTTCTGCATCACCTTGAGGCGATGGCGCCGGATGCGCGTAACACCATTCTGTTCGCCGGATTTCAGTCCGGCGGCACGCGCGGTGCGGCTTTAGTTTCGGGCACCGATCAGATAAAGATTCACGGACGTTACGTGCCGGTGCGCGCGGACGTCATGAACATTGAGTCTATGTCGGCGCATGCGGATTACGAGGAAATGCTGCAATGGCTTTCGCACTTCAAGCGGCCGCCAAAGCATGTATTCATTACGCACGGAGAGCCGGCCGCCGCTGACGCGATGCGCAAGCACCTCGAAGAGCGATTCGGGTGGTCATGTTCCGTGCCGGAGTATCGCGACGTGGCTGACTTAACTTAACGTCCGTGCACGCATAAAAAAAGCCGACCCGAAGGTCGGCTTATTGCCTTTCGGCGCAGCGCAATTACTTGAGCTGGTTCGAGATGAGCTTAGTCATTTCGAACATCGACACTTGAGCTTTGCCGAAAATTGCGCGAAGCTTTTCGTCGGCATTGATCATGCGCTTGTTCATAGCGTCTTGAAGGCTGTTCTTCTTGATGTAGTCCCACACTTTCTTGGTGACTTCCGTACGTGGAATCGGTGTGGAACCGACAACAGCTGCGAGGATTGCGGATGGCGTCATCGCTTTCATGAACGCAGCGTTTGGCGTGCGCTTAGCGGCAGGCTTTTTCGCTGCAGCTTTAGCGGCCGGCTTCTTAGCGGCTGGTTTTTTTGCTGCTGGCTTTTTCGCTGCCGGTGCTTTTGCTGCTGGCTTTTTCGCGGCAGGCTTAGCGGCTGGCTTTTTGGCGGCGGCTTTGGCTGCGGGTTTCTTTGCTGCTGGTTTAGCGGCTGCTTTTGCGGCCGGCTTTTTTGCTGCGGGTTTCTTGGCTGCTGCCATGGTGAGATTCTCCTGAGATCAATCGATTGCTAAAAACAATGTGTGCACACGTGTGTTTTGAACTATCCGGTTTGTGCTTCGTCATTTCGCTCTGAAGCGCATTGAAAAGTTCAAGCGCGATTAAAGACCATTTTGCGCAATCTGCATAGCGAAAATCGCAGGGTTTTTGCGTGTTGCGGCGCAATAGTTCCCTCTACGCAACACTTTTGAGCCCGTAACAGCTTTTTACGTGCTTCGGATAGAAGATGGTCATTTGCGGTCAATTTTGCGGAAAGTCGACTTATCGCATAAATCGGGCGCAAACGACCGTGTGGCTGTCGTTGCAGCTCAAGGCTATTGCTAAATCCTATTCGAAGAAATTTGCTAAGAATTGCACAAATCATTACGCGCAAACCTGAGTGCGTGAACGCTGATTTGCGTTCACGCGCGGCGCGGTACGCGCTTGCGAAAGCGCAGTCGGCTTCGCCTAGAAATGGATTCCTCGCATCAAATTCGAAAGCGCGATTTGATCTGGTGACGAACCAACGACTTCGTTCTTTTTGCCCTTCGCCGCTTCCGAATCACCGAACATGCGGAAGCTCGTGTTCATGACAATTTGCGCTATGCGCGGCGCGATGGCGTGCAGCACCTGCATCGATGTGCCAAGGCGCGTGGCGATGCTCACGGGCTTGTACACAATCGCGCGGATGATCATGTCGGCGGCTTCTTCCGGCTCCAACGTTGGCACATTGTTGTAAATCTTCGTAGGCGCGATCATCGGTGTTTTCACCAATGGCATGTTGATCGTCGTGAAGCTGATGCCGCGATCTGAATACTCGGAGGCTGCGCAACGTGTCCACGCATCAAGTGCGGCCTTTGACGCCACATACGCCGAGAAACGCGGCGCATTCGTCAATACACCAATCGACGAAATATTGATGACGTGACCTTTCTTCTTCGCGGTCATGCCCGGCAAAATGCCCATCGTGATTCGCAGCGCGCCGAAATAGTTCACGTCCATCGTGCGCGAGAAATCGTGGAAACGATCGTAGCTCGATTCGAGCGCGCGGCGGATGGAGCGACCGGCGTTGTTCACCAAAATATCCACGCCGCCGTGTTTTTCGTTGAGTGACTTCACAAACTCCGCGCAACCCGCTTCATCGGCGACGTCTGCTTGATACGCGACGATCTTGACGCCCTGTTTCTTGGCAAGTTTCAACGTCTCGTCGATCTTCTCTTGATCGCGTCCGCACACCACAATCGCTTTCGCGGTGCCCGCGGCTGCGAGCTTAAGCGCGGTGGCCTGACCGATGCCCGACGTACCGCCTGTAATCAGAATAACTTTGCCTGCAATCTGGCCTTTCATTGTGCGATCAATGAATAAGTCGGGATCGAGGTTGCGCTCCCAGTAATCCCACAGTTTGTACGCGTACGTATCAAGCTCAGGGACTGCGATCTTGGTGCCTTCGAGCGCCTTGAGGGTTTCGCGACAATCAAATCGCACGGGATAGTTGATGAACGACAGCGTGTCGTCCGGGATACCCAGGTCTTTCATCACTGCGTGCTTGATGCGACGCACTGGTGGCAGGGCGGAAACGCCTTTGATCACGCTTTGTGGAATGAAACCAAAGAGCGCGGCGTTAACGCGCAGCGCCATCTGCGGTGCGTGCGC
>DAINAJ010000094.1:0-3784 GCA_036733505.1 Casimicrobium sp. | reverse complement strand
GGCCCGTCGATTTTGTCGATCTCACCGGTTTTGCTGTCGCCCAGCACCACGCCTGGGCGATACACACGCCACGGCATCGTTGCGTGTTCGCGAACGTGCTTCTCGCTCTCGTGCTTGGTCTGCATGTAAGGATGGTCGAGGTAATCCTTCGCCTCGTCGAACATGTCTTCGCGGAACACGCCTTCGTAGTTGCCCGCGACGGCAATCGAGCTCATGTGATGGAACAAGCCCGCCTTGATTTCGTTAGCAAGCGTGACTGCGTGTTGGGTGCCGATCACGTTGGCGGTGTGATTGTCGTCCGCACTCGCTGACATGTCGTACACGGCAGCAAGATGGAAAAAGTGTTTGATCTTGCCTTTTAATTTCGCGCGATCAGCGGGCGAGACGCCGAGGTGCGGCTTAGCTAAATCGCCCACGATTGGGATGCAGCGCTTTGCGGCGTCATGGCCCCAAAACTGCATCATTGACTCGACCTTTTTCTTGCTCTCTGCGCGGATCAAAAAATAGACGGTTGTGTTCTTACGTCCCAACAATTTTTTGACGAGACGCTTGCCGATAAATCCGGACGCGCCGGTAACGAAGTAAGTCATGTGGCCTCCTTATTTGCACGATGTGCGATGCCGTCAACGCCTGTTGCGCCAAAAGCTCTCGAACCATTCTAGAGCCAATCTCCTAGGCGTTTACAGGCTTTCTAGGATGCGTGCTCTATGCGCAACGCCTACAGTTCATCCATCGCAACATTCTCACTTTATTTAGGAGTTCCCCATGGTCAAGAAATTCAGCAAAGCCGCAGAAGCCACTGTAGATTCCAATCTGCTCGGCACCGTTAAAGAGTCGTCCAGCCAGATCTGGTTGGCCGGTCTGGGCGCATTCGCCAAGGCTCAAGAAGAAGGTAGCAAAGTGTTTGAAGCGCTGGTGAAAGAAGGCGGCGGTTTGCAAAAGAAAATTCGCAGCTTCGCTGATTCGCAAATCAACGACGCCACCAACGAAGTTTCCGGCAAGATCACCGAAGCGACCGGCAAAGCCGCTGAAGCTTGGGGCCGCTTGGAAACCGTGTTCGAAGAGCGCGTTGGCCGTGCAGTGAGCAGCCTTGGCGTGCCCACCAAAGCCGACATCGCTAAGCTCACCGCTCGTGTTGAAGCCCTCACGTTGCAAGTGCAAAAGCTGAACGCCGCAAAAGCTGCCGCCCCTAAAGCCGCACCGAAGGCCGCCAAAGCCGCGCCTGCTGCTAAGGCCGCTGCAAAGCCCGCCGCGAAAAAACCCGCTGCTCGCAAGGCCGCAAAGAAAGCCGCGTAAGCTTTTCCAAAAGCAAAACGCCGCGCGGCCACTTCGGTGGCCGTTTTTCTATGATCCGCCAACACGTAACGCTCTAGACTTGACGCCATGACGCCAACATCACGCTCGCATCAGCCACCCATTGCGCTCGCCCTCGCTGGCGGCGGACCTCTCGGCGCTGTGTATGAAGTCGGAGCCTTGGCCGCGTTGCACGAAGCGTTGCCGACGCTCGATTTCGCGAACCTCCATTCGTACGTCGGCGTCAGCGCCGGCTCGTTTGTCGCTGCCGGACTCGCCAACGGCATGACGCCGCACGAGTTGGTGCAATGCTTCATCGAAAACGAGGGCGACGATGGCGACGTGCTCGCGCCCGGCGTTTTCATGCGGCCCGCGATTCGCGAATTTGCCTCGCGCGCGGGCGCGTTGCCCGGCGCGGTTGCGGCGGCGCTCTGGGCGAGTATGCGCTCGCTGAGCTCGAATCGCATGCTCTCAGAAATGCAGCATTTAGCGGCTGTGATTCCGGCCGGTCTACTCGACAACCGCCCGATCGAAAACGCCGTGCGCACGCTGCTGTCTAAGCCTGGGCGCACCAACGATTTTCGTGAACTGGGCGCGCGCCTTTTCGTGATCGCGACGGATCTTGATTCGGGCGAGACGATTGAGTTTGGTTCGCCTTCGATGAATCACGTACCGATCTCGCAGGCCGTGCAAGCGAGCGCTGCGCTGCCCGGGTTGTATCCGCCGGTGAAAGTAGGGGCGCGCTTCTATGTCGACGGTGCGCTCAACAAAACCGTACATGCCTCCTGTGCGATGGACGCAGGCGCGAAGCTTGTGATTTGCGTCAATCCACTGGTGCCGTTCGACAGCACGACGGCGCAACGCGCGCAGTCACACCTTGCGGTACGTGGTCTGCCCACCGTGCTCTCGCAAACGTTTCGCTCGCTTATCCATTCGCGCTTGGGGATCGGCATCAAGGCGTACGAAACAAAGTATCCCGACGCCAAGATTGTGCTCTTGGAGCCGTCGCGCGGCGACGCCGATTTGTTCTTCTCGAACTTGTTTAGCTACGCGAACCGTCGTCGCCTGGCCGAACACGCGTACCAGCGCACGCGCGCGCAACTTTTGGAGCGCGCGGACTTCATTGGTCCTGCGTTCGCCGAGTACGGCGTCAAGCTCAACATCAGTGCGCTGAAGGATCCAGACCGCAAGCTCCTGCCGACTGCGCGCCGCGCGGCGCGGGGCGCAGCGGGCGCCGCGATGTCGAACCTGACCGATGCGTTGGACGAGCTTGAGGTGGCGCTCCTGCGCTGAAAGCAGTGCACTGTGAACAGTGAGCGGCAAGATATAGCTTTTTGGCGGTAACGACTGCCAGGCGGTCGTTTGAAGAGAAATTAGGGTGTGTCGACATGATTGCATTTGCGCTTGAAACGACCACGAGCCGGTCGTTAGCGCTGAAAAGCTGTTAACCCGACTCTAATTCAGTTGCGCGCCGTTCCCAGTTCCTCCACAATGAGCAAAGAGGAAGATACAACCCCATGGAACGCAAAGCCCCCCGTCGCACCAAAGAGCGCATTCTCGAAGTGTCGCTCGCGATGTTCAATTCGTTCGGTGAACCGAACGTAACGACCAACGCCATCGCCGACGAAATGAACATTTCGCCCGGCAATCTTTACTACCACTACCGCAGCAAAGACGAAATCGTCACCAAGATTTTTGGCCAGTTTGAACGCGAGCTTGATGAGCTTTTCGCGATGGGCAAGGACCGCGCGGCCAACGTCGAAGACACTTGGTTTTGGCTGCACTTGCTGTTTGAAAAAATCTGGAAGTACCGCTTCATCTATCGCGATTTGAATCATCTGCTGTCGAAGAATCGCATCATCGAAACGCACTTCAAAACGCTTCTCGAAAACTCGCAAAAGAAAACCGAGCGCCTGATGACGGAGATGCGCTCGATCAACGAACTCAGCGCGACCGACGGCGAAATTCACGCCGTCGCGACCAACCTCGTCATGATCGTCACCTTCTGGCACTCGTATGCGTACGTGATGAATCCGCGCAAGCTTGACGAAGAAAAGGCGATGAACCAAGGCGTGTTTCAGGTCATGGTGCTCCTCGCTCCGTACTTGCAGGGCGACGCCCGACTATTGTTTGAAAAATTGGCCGCCGAGTATCGGTAGGCTGCATGCATTAACGAAAAGAGGAGAGAAAAATCATGGCAAAAAAAGGTGGCTGGGCAGCGTTCCCACACGACAACAGCGCGTTTGTTTACGAAGGCGCTGCGCTCAAGAAGAACTGGGCTCGCTTGCACAAGGGCGACGCAGAACCGTTCCCCACGGACAAGGCCGTAGAAGAAGCTTGGCGGCTCTATCACGCCGGTGATTTTCAGGGCGCTTACGAAGCTGGACTTGCTGCCGGTTTAGACGGCTACAACGCGGCGAACAAGGCTGCGTGCATCTACAACAACTACCTCGAAACGAGCGACGCCAAAAAGCAAAAGGCTTACGAAGAA
>DAINAJ010000093.1:0-12533 GCA_036733505.1 Casimicrobium sp. | reverse complement strand
GCGCTGGGATTGACCGACTTGACGGTCGTTGATTCGGCAATGCTCTCGCTCTCTGAAGAGGACTCACGCGCGCTGTGCGCTGCAGCCGACGTGCATTTGCGCGAGGACGGTGTGCGGCTGCATTTTGTTGACACACATCGATGGCTCGCGAGTTCCGAGCGCGCGATTGATGTGCTGACCGAACGTCCAGACTATTTGATCGGTGAAGCGTTGCGTCCGAATCTTCCGCGCGGCAAAGACGGTCGCTTGGTTGAGCGTTGGATGAATGAGCTGCAAATGTTGCTCTACACGCATCCCGTGAATATCGCCCGCGAAGATCGCGGTTTGCCGCCAATTAATGTGGTTTGGTTGTGGGGATTTGGAACGAGCGATTCGCGTTTGACCTCGTCCGAGAAAGATATTCACTGCGCTGAATTTGCGTTCTCGCACTCACTACGTAACGGCGATTTACCTGCATGGCAAGCGGCGTGGACAACGCTCGCGCCGCGCATTCTCGCCGCAGACACAATCATTCTCGGTGACACACAGCCGCGCATTCGGTTGCAACGTACGCGACCGTCGGCACTGTCGCGCCTCTTTGCCAACTTCAAGGCCAAACCAACGTTGGCAACCGTGCTCGACGCGCTGCACGCGAAGTCGACGTCATGACCAAAAACGTTGCGCTACATCGTCGCCCATTCGACGCCGACGCGGCGCAATCGCTGCAAGCGAACGGTACGTCGCCGCTGTTTTCGCGCCTGTACGCTGCACGCGGCATCAAGCAACCGTCGGACATTGAGTGGAAACTTTCCCAACTTCCGCCGCCGACGCTGCTCAAAGGCATCGATGCCGTCTGCGAGCGCTTGATTACGGCGATAGAAAAGCGCGAACGCATTTTGATCGTCGCCGACTACGACGCCGATGGTGCGACCGCCTGCGCAGTGGGCTTACGTGGTCTGCGCTTGATGGGCGCTGACATTAGTTACATCGTGCCCAATCGTTTCGAATTTGGCTACGGTCTCACGCCTGAAATCGTTGCGCTCGCCGCGAAGGAATCACCGAAGGTCATCGTCACGGTCGACAACGGAATCGCCAGCGTTGAGGGCGTCGCGGCCGCGCGAAAGCTAGGGATTGATGTCGTGGTCACCGATCATCATTTGCCCGGTGAAACCTTGCCTGACACACCGACGATCGTGAACCCGAATCAGCCGGGCTGCACCTTTCCGAGCAAGGCGATTGCGGGCGTCGGTGTGATGTTTTATGTGCTGCTGGCGTTGCGTTCGCGCTTGCGCGAACTTGCTGTCTACGGCGCGGAAACGCAGCCGGATCTGAACACGTTACTTGATCTCGTCTCCCTCGGAACGGTCGCAGATGTGGTGCCGCTTGATGGCGTGAACCGTCGTCTCGTTGAAGCGGGGCTACGACGCATGCGCGACGGGCGCGCCAGCGCAGGCGTGAACGCTCTGTTCGAAATCGCCAAGCGCGATGTCAAAAAAGCGACTGCGTATGACCTCGGTTTTATGCTCGGTCCACGCGTGAACGCCGCAGGCCGACTCGACGATATTTCGCTGGGCATTGAATGCTTAATCACCGACGACATTGCACGTGCCGCCGAAATCGCGGGAGAGTTAGATCGCCTTAATCGCGAACGCAAGAGCATCGAGTCCGGCATGCGCGAAGAAGCCGATCAGCTCATCACCGCATCAATCACGCCCGAGCAAAAGAGCATCGTGGTGACTGATCCGACATGGCATCAGGGTGTCGTCGGCATTGTGGCGGGGCGCTTACGCGAAGCGCATCACCGTCCAACGATTGTGTTTGCGCCGGGCGACGATGGCGAACTCAAAGGCTCAGGCCGTTCGATTCCTGGGTTTCACATGCGCGACGCGCTGGACTTGGTGTCAAAGCGCGGTCCGACGCTCATGCGCAAGTTTGGCGGTCACGCGATGGCCGCGGGCCTGACGATTGATGAGGCGAACTTCGCGGCGTTCGCAACGACGTTTGAGCAGGTCGCGAACGAATGGCTCACGCCAGATCAATTGGAGCAGCGCGTCGAAAGCGACGGCTCGTTCGCGCTTGCAGAATTTGATTTCGAGACTGCGGAGGCGCTACATCGCCACGTGTGGGGCCAAGCGTTTCCAGCGCCACTTTTCGACGACGAGTTCACGGTGATGGATTCACGCATCGTAGGCTTTAAGCACACCAAGCTGCGCCTCAAACGCGACGGTCGTATCTTTGACGCCATTCGCTTCGGCTGCACCGATGCGCCACCGCAGCCGATGCGCGCCGCTTATCGCGTGTCGCTATCGGAATATCAGGGCACGCAGCGGCTTGAATTGATTGTGGAGCGCTGGTGGGCGGCGTAGGTTAGATGTAGGCGCTAAGCCGTCGCAGCCAACGCATCTCCAAGCGCATTGATCAAGCGATCAATCTCCGCTTTCTCCGAAATGAACGGCGGCGCGAGTGCGATGGTGTCGCCACTGTAGCGTACGTAGAAGCCGTTCTTCCAACAATTCATCGCGACTTCGTACGGACGGCGCGCTGGTTCGCCGGGTACTGCCGCGAGCGTGAAGCCTGCTGCGAGGCCGTAGTTGCGAATGTCGGTAATGTGTTTACTGCCCTTCAAGCTGTGCACCGCATTTTCGAAATATGGCGTGAGTGTTTTCACACGACCAATCATGTCTTCGCGCTGCAAAACATCAAGCGCCGCGATGCCTGCTGCGCAGGTCACAGGGTGCGCTGAGTAGGTGTAGCCGTGCGGAAATTCGAGCATGTATTCCGGGCCGCCGATCGACATGAAGGTGTCGTAAATTTCTTTGGTCGCGATAACGGTACCCAATGGCTGTGCGCCGTTGGTGATTTGCTTGGCGGCGGTCATGATGTCCGGTGTGACGCCAAACGCGTCGGCGCCAGTGTAAGCACCCGAACGACCAAATCCGGTGATGACTTCATCAAAAATCAGCAGGATGTTGTTCGCAGTGCAAATCTCGCGCAAACGCTGCAAATAACCCTTCGGCGGAATGATGACGCCAGCCGAGCCCGCAAACGGCTCGACGATCACCGCCGCGATGTTCGATGCATCATGCAAGGTGATCATGTCAAGCAACCGATCGGCAAGCTCCGCACCTGTCTCTGGCATACCGCGCGTGAAAGCGTTCCCCGCGAGCATCGTGTGCGGCAGATGATCGGCCTCAATCGTTTGTCCGAACATTTTTCGGTTCGCTGGCAAACCGCCCACCGAAATGCCGCCAAAGTTCACGCCGTGATAGCCCTTTTCGCGACCGATCAAGCGCGTCTTTCCGGCCTGGCCCTTTGCGCGCCAGTATGCGCGCGCCATCTTGAGCGCGGTGTCCGCCGCTTCCGAGCCAGAGCTCGTGAAGAACACGTAATCAAGCCCAGCGGGCGTTAATTCTTTAATCTTGTTCGCCAGCTCGAACGAGAGCGGATGTCCAAACTGAAACCCCGGCGAGTAGTCGAGCGTTGCCATTTGCTTGCTCACCGCCGCGGTGATCTCGGGGCGGCAATGACCCAACCCGGCGCACCACAGCCCGGACAACCCGTCGAAAATTTTTCGACCTTCGGAGTCGGTGAAGTAAGCGCCCTTCGCCTCCACGATCATGCGCGGATTCGCCTTGAAATTGCGATTGCCGGTAAACGGCATCCAGTGCGCTTCAAGCCATGCGGCATCGGTGCGTACAGTGGTGTTCGCTTCGTGCGTGGCGGGGGAGTCAATAGCGGCGAAATTCATGGTGGAGTCCGGTGGAGTCTGTGGCTTGTATTTTCCGCCTCCATGGCAGCCTGAGCAAGCGCCGGGGTCGGAATCGCGATCAAGGGCAATAGATAGTTAATTTACGCGTAACCGCCGACATACACGTTGTAGCCACGGCATTGGTCATTCTCAGCGACATCGGCGAGCACAACGCCACAACCGCGAAGCGTTATTGATGTCAAACCAACAACGTGCCCAAACAAGCATCTCTAACAGCTTTATAGCTCCGACGACTGGCAGGACTAGCTTCAGGCCACTTTTATTCATTAGTCGACAACAGCAAAATCTACGCTAGAACGACCGCTCAGCAGTGGTTAGTGACAAAAAGCCATTGCGATGGTGCGCGCGCCGCTGTGCTCGTCGGCGCCGCATGTTGCGTTTCCGGCGTTATTCGAAATCAGGCATCGGTGGCGCGCCCGTGGCTGGAGCCGCACCTTCTGCACGCGGGCCGTTGCCTGAACCGCCAGCACCGCCCGGTCCGCGCCCGCGACGGCGGCGTCCGCGCTTCTGCCGACCATCCGCGCCTAAGCCTGCCGGCGCAGCGCCGTCCGCGGGCAAAATCGCGCCCCCGCCAGCTTGCCCACCCTGAGCGCCACGATTATTTCCACGGCCCTGTCCGCCTTGACCATTGCGACCACGCGGTGGACGATTGCCCCCCGCGCCTGCGTTGGACTTGTAGCCGGGTGCGACGTTTCCGTTCACCTCGCCATCGGCACCGCGCTTGATTTTGTTACCGGGTGTGCGTTGACGACGTCCGGTAACCGGCATTTCCGACGCGCCGCCAAAGCCCGGAAACTGCTGCTGCGTCGCTGCCGGCGCGGCGCCAGCGCCCGCACGGAAACGACCGCCTGCGCGGCGTCCACCGCCGGGCCCCGCGTTCGCTCCCTGACGACGACCTCGTCCGCCACCCATGCCTGCGTCGGCGGGCGCGCCCGTGAAGATCGCTTCGTGTTCCGTCGCCGAACGCATCGGGCCGAGCGGTTGCTGCGGCAAGCGATTTTTGCCACCGAAACGTGCCGCTTTTTCGAGCTTCTTTTTCGAGCGCAGCCCGACCGATTCGAGTACGTCAAACGTCTCGCCTTCGTCGAGTTGCTTAAACTGCCCGCGCTTCAACCACGACGGCATTTGCACCACGCCGTAGCTGGTGCGAATCAGTCGGCTGACGGTCAGCCCAAGATGCTCAAACATACGACGCACCTCGCGGTTGCGTCCTTCGTTCAAGGTCAAGCGATACCAATGGTTCGCTGCGTCGCTATCACGATCAATACGATCAAGCGAGAGCACGCGCGCGGGGCCGTCATCAAGCTCGATGCCGTCCATCAGCATGTCTTCTTGCTCTGGCGTTAATTCGCCAAGCACTCGCACCGAATACTCACGCAGAATTTCATAGCGCGGATGCATGAAGCGGTTCGCGAGTTCACCGTACGTCGTGAAGAGCAGTAAGCCTTCTGAGTTGTAGTCCAAGCGACCGACAGCCACCCACTTGCCGTGGTCGGGCTTTGGTAGGCGATCAAACACCGTGTCGCGCTGCTCGGGATCATCGCGGCTAACAATTTCGCCAGCCTGCTTGTGATAAATCAGGATGCGCGGTTTGTCGTCGCCGAGCTTCACATTCACGCGGCGGCGATTGACGTGCACGCGATCTTTCTCGTTCACGATTTGGCCGACCACGGCCTTCACGCCGTTGACCTGCACTTCGCCCGATTCAATCATCGCTTCCATGTTGCGACGCGACCCAAGGCCCTGCTGCGCGAGCACCTTGTGCAAACGCTCGCCATCGCGCTCGCCCAGCTCATTCACGCCAGAAACAATGACGTGTTCCGGCGCTTCAATGGGGTTACCCGCTTCGTCAACATACGCCTGCGATTGCGGCTGTGGCATGCGATCACGCGGGCCTTGTCCCACGCGAACTGCCGGCGCGCCTTTATTGCGCTTATCGCGTTGATTTCGATTGCGCCGCGCTGAGCGATCCATCGGTCGCCCTGGGTCACCAAACGCACCGGGGTTAGGCTCATTGTCGAGCACCCAGTTGGTGATGACCGCCGCTTCAGTGCGATGACCTGTGTCCTCTGCACCTACTTCGAGCTCAACCGGAAACGATCCGTCGGCGTTCATCACGCGCGGCGGACGCGCCTCACGCGCGGCACGCCGATCACGCGGCGGGCGCGGTTCGCGTGGCGGACGTGGCTCATACGGAATCGGTTGACCGTCGGGGCCGAGGCGCACGGGGCGCTCGCCACCGGCGTCGCCTTCCATGCGAACGGCACCATCGCCACGCTCCTTGCGGCCACGACCACCACGACGATTTCGATTGCGGTTGCGACCGTTGCCCGGGCCGCGCTCGCCACCATTGTTTGCGGTCGCGTTGTTGCCGATGTTTTCAACGCCGGATGCGTCCGCCACCACGGGCGCAGCGTTTTCCGAAGCTTCGAATGCAGGAGCTGAACCTGCGCCTACGTCACCTGAAACGCCGCCGTCCGCGGCTGCAGTCGGCACGAGGCGAGGCTTACGCGGCACACGTGGCTGACCGGGGCCGCGCACGATGATTTCTACCGTGGGCTTCGGGGCCACCACGAGCATCTCCCCTGCTTCCGGAGATTTGCCTGCTCGGGGCGTGCGACCTGTACCGGGCGTCTTAGCGGCGCGTGGTGCGCGACCGGCAGGCTTGTCGCCGCGACCTTGCGCTTTTGGTTTCTTGCCGAATGATGGATCAACGTTGCCGTTGACGTCGCCCGGTTCATGATCGTCGTGAGCGTTGTGGTCGTCGCCGCCGGGGTTGTCTTGCATTGTGGTCATTTTCTTAGTGGACAGTCGGCGATGGCGGTAAGGTGGGGGTCACGGGAGATTCAGAATCTGGATCGGTGTCGGCATCAGACGCGAAGAGCGCCGCATCAGCGCTGTCCGGCAGCGCTCGCATCACAGGCTCAACGTAGGTTTCGTCGGCAAACAATGCCGCGTCTTCTGCGGCTTCGGCAGCGTTCGCGGCATCGGCTGCTTCGATCGCGGCTTCGCTGCGCGTATCGATGCGACCCTGCTCTGGGTAAATCGGCTCTTGCGGCACCTCGGGCAATTCAAGGGCGGGGTTCGCGTCGAGCTCAGCCAGCGGTGGCAATTCGGACAAAGAACGCAGGCTCAAATCGTTCAGAAACGCCTTGGTCGTGGCGAACAGCGCTGGGCGACCCGGTGTGTCTTTATGGCCAATGACTTCGATCCAGCCGCGATCTTCGAGCGCCTTGAGGATGTTGGCTGAAACCGCGACGCCGCGAATCGCTTCGACTTCGCCGCGAGTCGCGGGCTGGCGATAGGCAATAATGGCGAGCGTTTCCATCACAGCGCGCGAGTATTTCGGCGGCTTTTCCGGCGTGAGGCGGTCGATGTTCGGCTGCATTTCAACGCGCGTTTGAAAGCGATAGCCAGAGGCGACTTGCATCAGCTCGATGCTGCCGCGTTCTTTCCACTCCGCGGTTAAGTCCGCAAGCAAAAGGCGCACCGTCTCGGTGGGCACTGGCGGGTCAAATACCTTGACAATTTCGTCAAGCGGCAACGGCTCATGGCTGGCCAATAAAACCGTTTCGAGTACGCGTTTAGCGTGGGTGAGTTCGTCCAATGAAGGCTCTACTATTTATCAGGTAAGGGCAACGGTAAACGCCGTTGCGTACGTCCCAATAAGCCGCGAAGACAATAAAGCAGAGAAAAGCGAAGGACTGCTACGCTGCTTCGTCGTTCGCCACATCAGTGCTCTGGGTGGGTGTGGCCGCAACCATCACTCCGCCGTCACCGGCGAGATGCACATAAATGGGCTTAAAGGGTTCTGTTTGCGCAACCGAGATCAATCGTTCGCGCGCTAACTCCAGAATCGCGAGGAAAGTAACAACAACCAAGGGTACGGTGGCTGTTTCCTCGAACAGTTGGGCGAATTCTACATGCACTCCGGGTTTTAGCTTACGAAGTAGGTAACTCATGCGCGCACGCACCGAAAGCTCATCCCGCGAGATGAGATGCATTTTGTTGAGCTTCGCCCGCGCGAGAATCCAGCTCCAGGCCTTGCGCAGGTCGTCCGGTTCAACGTCAGGGAGGCGCGTGCTGGCCTGCTTCTCGAAGATCACATGCACAATCGCGAAATCGCGTTCAGCCTGCGGAAGATCATCTAATCCCGCCGCCGCGAGCTTCATTTGCTCGTATTCCAGCAGGCGTTTCACCAACTCTGCGCGCGGATCGATTTCTTCGGCTTCCACCGTCGGCGGACGCGGCAGCAACATCCGAGACTTAATCTCGATCAACATCGCGGCCATCAACAAGTATTCCGCCGCCAGCTCAAAGCGCTGCGTCGACTTCATCTTTTCGACGTAATCCAAATACTGCCGCGTGAGCGCAGCCATCGGAATGTCCAGAATATTCAGATTTTGCTTGCGGATGAGATAGAGCAGCAAGTCAAGCGGCCCTTCAAATGCATCCAGAAAAATCTCTAACGCCTCGGGCGGAATGTAGAGATCTTTCGGCATTTCCGACATCGGCTGACCATAAATCTTGGCAAGCGAGTGTTCTGCAACTACAGCAGCGGTAGCAGCGGGATCAGGCAACGAAGCTACGGCGGTTTCCATCAAGCAATTAATCAGTCAAAAAATGGTGCGGCACATTGCGCCCAATGAAAAAATCATGCAGCGATCGATTTACGAATGATCGTTGGCCCAACGCGGGCCTCCACAGCGTGTTGCACGTCTTTGCGCAAACCCAACAAGAACGCCGCTTCGGCGGCCACGAAAATCGGCCCAATGATGAGGCCCATGATGTCGTCCACAAACGCAGGCTTCTTGCCCTCGTAGAAGTGCCCAACAAACTGAAATATCCAACCCACGACGAAGAGTCCAACGCCCCAAGTGAGCCACGTCGATGTCGTCTCCACCGAAAACCATTGGCCCAAACGCAAACAACCGAGTAGAAACAAAATCATCGCAACGCCAAAGCGCCAATCGAGCTTCACGTAATACGCGGACGTTACCAGCATCACTACCAACGCGGGGGTAACCGCCACGCCGCCGATCACGGCAAACGCGGGTCGCGACAACAAAATCACGACCGCTGCCACGATCATCGGAATGCCGATAAAGTGCGTCGCAATGTTGCGGCGGTCACGGTGGTAAGACGCGTACTTACTCAACTGATCCACAAAAGATTTCATGTCTATCCTTAAAAGTGAGCAGTGACTAGAAAACGGTGAACAGTTGAGAGTTGCCGCGCAGCCACACCGTAACAACACGTTTACAAGAAGGCAGCTACCGCGAAATCACCCTTCACTGCTCGCCGCCAATTAAACCTTCGCCAGTCCCATCGCAGCGCGCACGTCAAGCATAGTCTCTTCAGCCACGCGGCGCGCCTTGGCGCAACCGTCGTGCAACACTTCTTTCACGTAGTTGGGGCGTGCATCGATTTCTTTGATGCGCGCCTGAATCGGCGCTAGCTCTTCGTTAATCGCGGTAATGATCGGCGCTTTGCATTCGAGACAACCAATGCCGGCCGTGGTGCACCCTTGGCGCACCCAAGCCTTGGTCTCGTCGTTGGAATACACCTGATGCAGCGTGAACACTGGGCAGTCGTCTGGATTGCCCGGATCATTGCGACGCGCTCGTTTCGGATCCGTCGGCATGCGTTTAATTTTTTGCTCAACGGCGGCTGGCGCTTCACGCAAATCGATACCGTTTCCGTAGCTTTTGCTCATCTTGCGACCGTCGAGGCCGATGAGTTTCGACGTCGGCGTCAAGAGCGCCTGCGGCTCGGGCAGGATCGTGCGTCGAGCGCCAGTCAAGTAGCCCAACAGCGTTTCTTTTTCTGCGTTAGAAAGAGAACCCGCCGCGATCACTAGCGCCTTCGCCTGCTCCAGCGCCTCGGTGTTTCCATCCTGATTGAAGGCCGTCTTAAGCGCTTCATACTGCTTGGCCGTCTTTCCACCAAGCTTTTTGATGGTGGCAATGGCCTTCTCTTCGAAGCCCGGCTCCCGACCGTAGATATGGTTGAAGCGCCGTGCAATTTCCCGGCTCACTTCAAGGTGAGACACTTGATCTGCACCCACCGGCACTTTGTTCGCGCGGTAGACGACGATATCCGCCGTTTGCATCAGTGGATAGCCAAGGAAACCGTAGGTCGTGAGATCTTTCTCTTTCAGGTTTTCTTGCTGTTCTTTGTACGTCGGCACGCGCTCCAACCAGCCCAGCGGCGTGATCATGCCGAGTAGCAGCGACAGCTCCGCGTGTTGCGGCACTTGGCTTTGCAAAAAAATCGTGGCTTGGTTCGGATCGAGCCCAGCCGCGAGCCAATCGGCCACCATGTCAAACGTTGAGCTTTCGATCACACGAGGGTCGTCGTAATGGCTCGTTAGCGCATGCCAATCGGCCACAAAGAAAAAACACTCCAAATCGGCTTGAAGCTTGACCCAGTTTTTGAGCGCACCGTGATAGTGGCCAAGATGCATGAAACCCGTAGGGCGCATGCCGGAGAGAACGCGGTCTTTAAACATAGAAACTTAGATACCAACCAACGCTCGAAGCGCCGAAAAAACAATCTTGTAAAGCGGAAAAAGAATTGGGCCGAGCAGCTGCGCAATTGAAAGCCCGAGCACGATGTAAAGCCCGTAGGGTTCCAATCTCGAGTACTTGTACGACAATGGCCCCGGCAGCAAACCGGCGAGAATGCGTCCGCCATCGAGTGGCAGGATGGGCAGCAGATTCAACACCATCAGACCCACGTTCCAAGAAATACCTGCCTGCGCGATCGCGTCAAGCGCCGACGAATCAGACACCTTAAGCAAAATCGCCCAGCCAATCGCCATGAGGAAGTTGGATAGCGGCCCCGCGGCGGCGACCCAAATCATGTCGCGCTTCGGATTGCGCAAGGCACTCGTATTCACGGGCACGGGCTTGGCCCAACCAAACACAAAACCGCCAATCGCCAGCGTAATTGCCGGAACAATCAACGTTCCGACCATATCGATATGTTTCAGCGGATTGAGCGTAATGCGACCCAGCATCTCGGCTGTGCGGTCGCCGAACATGCGTGCGACGTAACCGTGCGCGGCTTCGTGCAACGTAATCGCAAGCAGCAAGGGGATAGCGTTTACCGCCAGCGTGTAAATGATGTTGTCCATCAACGCATTTTAGGGGGCATGCGGTTTATCAACGGAAAACGCACCGACGCGTCCTCCGCGACATAACCCTAGCGCGGGCAGTGACCGCCCTTCGCTTCGGCGCTGATAATCACAAAGAAAAAGGCCGCAAAGCTTGCGCCATGCGGCCTTAAGGTGTGTGCCTTACTGTGAGAGTCTGTTTTCTAGAACTTGTGACGCAATGAAAGCTGGAACGACGTGGAGTCTTTGCCGCCGAATGCGCTTACGCCGCCGAGGAAGCCATTACCACCACCAACGACTTGCGCATTGGCATTGTTGTTGACCTGTGTGACACCTACATTAAGGTCCGTGCGTTTAGACATCGGGTAGGTGTACACAGCGCCGTAGGACGTGACGTCCGCGTTGGTTGCGCGACGGTCATCGACCTGCGAATAGCCGACTGTCAATGTGCCCGTGCCCAGTGGAACGCGCGCACCGAAGTGATAGAGGCGCGCGTCTTGCAGGAAGCGCGGCAGGATGCTGCTGTCTACCAGCGCAGCTGGAACGCCACCGCCGATGAGGCCCGCGCGAAGCTCAGGCGCGGTTGCGCCGTTGGGCTCTTTAATGATGCCGTACATCGCGAAGAGATTGGCGAAACCGGTGTCGAAGTTTGCACCACCGATCAACGAGTTGAGCGACTTCAAGCCCGCGCTGTTGGTGCGCTCGTTGTAGCCCAAGCCGACGCCGAATTTGCCGGTTTGGTAACCACCGTTGATACCGACCAGACGGCCATTTTTGGTGCCGGCAGTGTTCTCGCCAAACGCGTAGTAGCCGGTACCGTAGAACCCGTTCAGTTCGATACGGTAGAGCACCGAATTGCTCTCGCGAATATCGATACCCGCTGGAATCGAAAGCAACTGGCCGGGCGACGCCGCCGAGGCGTTGGCGAATGCATCGAAGCGATTTGAAATCTCGAAGGCTGGCGTGTATTGGCGGCCAGCGAGAATTGCACCAAACGGCGTGACCAGGCCGACATACGCTTGGCGATCGAACAAACGACCGGGCAAGTTCACGCCGAGCGAAGAACCCACGGCACTGTTGAGTGCAGCTTGCACGGCAGGCGGAAGCCCAGCCGTGAGTCGGTCAGGTAGCTGAGTGCCAGAAACTGGGCGATTACTTAAACCGCCGGTGTCCGCCTCGAAACGGCTCTCGAGCACGAACATGGTTTTGTAGCCGTTGCCCATGTCTTCAGTGCCGCGCAAACCCCAACGCGAACCTTCCATGATGCCGCTGGCCACTTGCGTGATCGAGCCGCCCTTGACGCCTGTGACGTGCTGTACGCCAACATCAACGATTCCGTAGAGCGTAACGTTCGCCGTCTGCGCGATGCTTTGAGAAACCGCCAATGAAAGCGGAATCGCAGCGAGCGCAGCTGCCGTGCGGATAAAAATCTTGCGGTTCATGGAGCCTCCTTGTTGCCTGAGAAATCTGATTTGTACGGCAGACAGTGTGAGCGCGATCTGTTGCATGCGCACCGCTTTGTCCAGCGTTATTGCCGAGTATTGTGCCCCTAAAGTCGCCGCTTCGGTGAACTCGTTCGTCCGGACCGCCACGCGCAAGCGCGTGTGTTGCGACCTCGCAACCTGTCGGCGTTTTAATCAGCGTGCGTCTCCCCAAACCGCGATCTCA
>DAINAJ010000092.1:6674-12689 GCA_036733505.1 Casimicrobium sp. | reverse complement strand
CAAACTGCCCCGCCTGTCGTGCAACACACGATCAACGCAGATGCGCGCCCGTTTTGTTTTCTTTAGGGGGCGTGCCTCTGACTAAAGGCGTGGAAGTGGTGCTTGTTGCGGCTTGCGAAAGTGCGCGCAACTTGTGCCCCGGTCGCTCAAAACGCGACCGCGCCCGCAAGGGCGGATCGGTCAATAAACCTAGATTCCAAACCCATTAAAAGCGAATTGAAATCACTCGTGAACACATCAAAATCATCTATCGTTTGGACGCCTAACTGCGATGCAAAAGTTATCGAAGCGAAGGCCATATTGCCTGAGCTGATCGCTTTCTTTGGTGCGATCACACCGCGCCTCAATGCACAAAAAGAGTTGACCGAACGCGCGCGCACTGCGAGTGCAGAAGCGTCCGAGCGAGTCGAAGCGTTGCGCGAGAAATGGGCGCTGGGCACGGCAACTGACGACGAAATGTCAGACGCCACGAAAGGTATGGCCGCCGCGCGTGTGGCGGTTGATGAGCACGCCTCGCGACTTGCTGCGCTAGATCGCGCCGAACGCGCCGCCGCGTCGAAACTGAGCGCAGCAGAAAACTTGGTCGCCGTTGCGCGACACGAGGCAATCCGCGCGCGACAGAAATTGCACGAAACTCAATTTCTGCACACAGTAATGGCCACAGTGCGCGCCACACTCGCGACGATGCGCGCTGAGGGCGTCGCGGAAGAACATCCAAACCGCCGTTACGCATTTGTGGACGACACGATAGGCCGTGCACATTGGCGATTCTGTGAAGCGATGCGCGAGCTCGCTATGTCTGACTACACGCAAGCGGAGTGAAAGCCATGAATCAGCAAACGCAAAATCTACCTGAACGCCTGTTGCGCATGCAGGATGTTGAGACCTACACAGGCTTAAAACGCAGCTCGATTTATCGCGCGATTGAGGCGGGCAATTTCCCAAAGCAAGTTAAGTTAGGGGCTCGTGCCGTCGGCTTTCCAGCGTCACAAGTGCAAGCGTGGATCGCCGCACGCGTCGCGGCGGGGCAATACAAATCAACGCCATGAGTGGGCCAGTCGAAAGCCTACTCAACCGCCTTGACGCGGTGAAAGAAAACGGGCGCGGCAAGTGGCTTGCCCGGTGCCCGGCTCACAAAGACAAACGACCGTCATTGAGCATTCGCGAAGCCGATAGCGGCGCGGTACTGGTGAAGTGTTGGACGGGCTGCACGGTCGCAGAAATCGCGGGCGCGGTAGGCTTGGAACTATCCGAGCTTTTCCCGCCTCGTGAGCCTTTCACCGATGGCAAATCGACGCAACGGCGCGAGCGGGTTATCACCGCTGCGGACGGCTTGCGCTTGCTCGATTTTGAAGCCGACGTGGTTTGCATCGCTGCGGATCGCATGGCACGCGGCGGCGCGCTCGATATCGAAACACGCGACGCGCTCACTACTGCCCGGATCACCATTCGCAACGTTTATCGCGAGGTGTTGGTATGAGTGACGTTCTATCGCTCGTAAAAAAGCGTGAAGCGCTGAACGCGAAAGCGCCGGCGGCTGGCAGTAGTGAAGCGAACGATTCTTTCGTGTGCTCAGACGATGGCGTCTGGCATTTTGGCTTTGACCAAAACGGGCACCCACGGCCCGGCGCGTGGATATGCGCAAAGCTGGAAGTCGTCGCGCTATGCCGCGAATTCGACGGCAACGGCTGGGGCTACGTGCTGTCGTTCAGCGATCCGCGCGGCCATGCGAAACAATGGGTACTCCCCGCCCGTTTGCTCGCGGGCGATGGTGCCGAATTCCGGGCCGCGTTGCTTTCGATGGGGTTGCAAGTGTCTGGCAAAGCGTCGGCACGCGCGCGGCTGTCTGAGTACATCCAAACACGCAAACCGACTGCCACGGCGCGCATAACGGATCGTATCGGCTGGCAACCCGATGGCGCTTTCGTATTGCCGGATCGCACCATAGGCGAAGGCGATGAACGCATAATCTTTCAGAGCGACGGCGCAGTGCCAAACACGTTTCGACAGCGTGGCACCGTGGCCGAATGGCGCGAGGCAATCGCCCGGCGCTGCGCTGGGAATTCCCGCCTCGTGTTTTCTCTCTCGTGCGCATTCGCCGGGCCGCTGTTGCACCTTGCTGGCGTGGATTCGGGCGGGTTTCACTTTCGCGGCGATTCGTCAACCGGCAAAACGACTGCGCTACGGGTGGCCGCTACCGTTTGGGGCGGTGGCGACTTCATGCAGCGGTGGCGCACCACAGAAAACGCGCTTGAATCAATGGCCGCGCAACATTGCGATGTGACGATGATTCTTGACGAGCTCGCGCAACTTGAACCGGCGAAAGCGGGTGAGTGCGCCTACATGCTGGCCAACGAATCCGGCAAGGCAAGATCGAAGCAAAGCGGCGCACCGCGTGCCCGTCTGTCGTGGCGATTGCTGTTTCTATCAGCGGGCGAAATCGGCCTTGCGGATCACGTCGCCGAAAGCGGCAAGCGGGTTCACACCGGGCAGGAAGTGCGCATGGTTGACCTAACCGCCGACGCGAGCGCAGGCCTCGGCATATTCGAGGTGTTGCACGATTGCGAAACTTCCGGCGCGGCGGCATTCGCGGACGCGATCAAAGCCGACGCAGCGAAGCAATACGGCGCGGCGGGCGTTCACTTCCTCGAAACACTAACCAAAGACTCGGAAGCTATCGGCGAACGCGTCAAACGCGCCGTGGCGACGCTCGCGGGTGAATGGGCGTATGGTGCTTCATCCGGGCAAGTCTCGCGCGTAGCGAGGCGTTTTGCGTTGGTCGCTGTTGCGGGTGAACTGGCAACCGAATTCGGGTTGACCGGCTGGCAGGCAAACGAGGCAACACTCTGCACGAAAGTCGTGTTCGATTCGTGGATTGAATCACGCGGCGGCACGGGCAACGGCGAACGCGCCCGCATGCTCGCGCAGGTTCGCGGCTTTCTTGAAGCCCACGGCGCGGCCCGCTTTACGTGGTGGCACCGCGCGACCGACGATCACGCCCCCAACACGATGCACCGGGCGGGCTTCCGGCGCATCCTAGATGAGCAAGGCAAGCCACTAACTGAACCCGTGGGTGAACTGTCGAAAGATGCATTCCACAGCGGCCATACAGAGTTCTACGTATTGCTCGGCGTGTTTCGCGATGAAGTGTGCAAGGGCTACGACTACAAAGCCGTGTGTCGTTTGCTCATTGAGCTAGGACACCTCGTCACCGATAAAGGTCGCTTGGATGCACGCTGTCGGATTCCAAGCATGGGCGACAAGACGACCTGCTATCGGATACGTTCGACAATCTTCAATGACAGCGACGACTGAACGGCCACGGCGGCGGGCGCGGCGCGGAAGAACTCCAATTCGCGCGCGATTGCCAAACCAGCGAGACAAACTGCGACATTATGAGCAATGACCGTCCGCAGTGCCCGCACCTGAATTGAGGTTGTCCGCAGTCGAAGTGCGGACACGCGAACCGGCATGCAGCGGCGGTCTCAGCGATTTTCGTGGTGGTGTCCGCAGTGTCCGCACTACTTTGTGCGGCTGTGCCTGAATTAGGTAGGTTCTCACCAGGCCCCCGGCTCCCCGTGGGTAATTCGCCCCGCGAGATTGAGCGTGTGAACAACATTCCTCAGTTGGTTGACTGGATAAGGTTGACTGGTTGACCGTGTACCAATTTGACGCGGTCATCCATCCCAAGGCACACTGCATGATCTTTGGAGTTGCCCATGTTTCGATTGTGCGGTGTTTTGCTCGCGTTGGTTGCAGTTCCAGCTTTTGGGCAAACGATGTTCAAGTGTCCCGACGCGAGCGGGAAATTCTCGTTTCAAGATTCGCCGTGCGCAAACGGTGGCGGCGCGATCACTATCAAGCCCAGCGCGGGCACTGACGCGAAGCGAGACGCGGGCGGCAAGTCAGCACAAGGCAGCGCTCCAAAGGCTGCCAGCAGTGACCGCGCAGCGAGCTTGAAAGCTTCAGCGGATCGCATGGAATGGGAGCGCAAGACGCGTGATTTTGGCTATTCCATTCGAGACACCGAAGCAGCGTTGGCTTCCTTGAAAGCGCAGATGACTTCGGAAATGGCTGCGATCCGCGCCGATATTCGCACGTTCAGGTCGGATGCAGCGGCGGCGGCTTTCGAGTCACAACGTGCGGCGGCGCTCGTTTCAACAAGTACGAAATATCAAACGCTGATTCAGGACACACAGGAAGAGTTGAAAGCGTTGCGCGAAGCCGCCGCTCTCTACGCCAAGAAAGAGCCGCCCAACCGTTAGCGACACCCGCGCGCCATGAACAGTAGGTTCTTACCGCCCCCCCGCCCCGGCTGAGGGTAATTCGCCCCGTGCTTGCGCGCGAATTACAAAAGTTTTTCGGGAGGGGGTTGTATTGTGAAGGCTCAATCTGTTGCAGCATCGCAACACTTCACAGCACTATTTGAAAGCGGGTATTTTTGCGGGTACACCTTAAAGCAAAAACGCTGAAATCCCCGTGTTTATTGGCTTGCGCGCGATTGTGCGGTGGTCGTCCCGGGCACCACACTCAAGCGGTCTATGCTCCCTCGCCAGTCACATCTCGCGCGAGGTTCGTAATGATTTCGAGCAGAACTTTGCGTGCCACTGCAATGTCTTCGTCTGGCAAATTGCCGAGCCCTAAACCATTTACTGTTTCCGCCAGCGGCACGAGCACGGCCTTGAGTGCGTGGCCGGATTCGGTGAGATAGATGTGGACGTTTTTGCGGTTGTCGGCGTGTTGGCGGCGCTCTACCCAGCCTTTGGTTTCCATTGCGCGCACGGCCATGAGCGTGGTGGGCTCCATCACGCCAGCTTCGTCGGAGAGCTGCTTTTGCGTGATGCCGTCACGCTCCCATAGCGCGCGCAAAAAAGTCCAGTGCCCGAACGGCACGCCGTGTTGCGCTAAGCGCATTTGTAGTGATCGCTGAAACGAGCGTGTGGCGTCTTTCACCAAATGCGCGAATCGATCATCGGGCACCGCGTGTTGCCAGTGGCGCAAGATGGCTTGTGGTTCACACGACTTTTTCGGCGATTTTTTGCGCGGCTTTGGCGACGGTTGGGAGGTCATGCCGGAATTATCGCTGCCACGGCACTTGCTGATGCAATTGCACTTCGCAATTGCATTTCGCGGATTCAAGAATCGCGAGACTCGCCTCCGTCGTGGCGCGCGCCCATGCGCCGTCGTGCTGCGGCCGTCGGCCGTTCCGCAAAACTGCCCAAAGCTCGTCAATCACTTCACTGCGCGGAACGTCCGCCATCGATGCGGGCTCGAATCGGCGAGTCTCGTTGCCGTACACCCACACGCCGTCCGGCATGAGCCGCAGGTCGCCGCGCTCGCAGCTAACGATGACCGGGCCGAAATGCTCATGCGTGGCCGGCGCTGGCGGCGCGACGTAGTTGGAGCCGCCGTAGTTGCGATTGGCCTTGGCGCGGGCTTCGTCGTCCGGGTTTGTGATGGCCGCTAGCCGTCTACGCGCCACGCCATAGTCGACTGGATTTTTCATCCCGCCGAGTTCGCCCCGCCAGCCCATCCATTCGTCGCTGTCGAAATGCGCGTAGCCACTGTAAGTGAGGGTTGCAAACGCGCCGTCGGCGAAGGTAAGCATCGCGGAGTACGCACCTTCGGTGGGGCGTGCATCATCCCACTGTCCGGTGTGTGCGCGAACGCTCTTCACGAGCCCACCACCTAGTAGGCGAACGACATCCAACTGGTGCGCCGCCTGGCTGTGAACGACGCCGCCGCCCTTCTCTGTTTGCAGTTCTTCCGGGCGGCGCGGTCGATACAGAAAATCAGTGAAATTGAGCGCTGTAATCATGCGCACGCGGCCCAGCTCGCCCGATTCAATAATCGCTCGTGCCTTTAGAACCGGCGCATCAAAACTATGGCTTGGCCCGACGATCATTTGTCGCTCGGCCGCTTGCATCGCTGCGATCATTAAATTGCAATCCGAAAGCGTAATCGCCATCGGCTTTTCGAGGAGCACGTGCTTTCCCGCAGCGGCAGCAAGTGCGA
>DAINAJ010000092.1:4939-6574 GCA_036733505.1 Casimicrobium sp. | reverse complement strand
TCTTCCGAGAACTTTGCGCACGCGGACGCTGTTGGATCGAACGCCGCGACGAGCTTCACGCGCGGGTCACGCGAAAGTGTTGGCAGCATCAACGTGAACGCCCGTCCGAGACCCAAGACGCCGACGCGAATCGGAGCTTGCGTCTGCGCCGTGGCGGTCTGCTCGTGGTTGGCGTTCACAGATCGAGCACCAATTGACCTGACCGCGCGCGCGACACGCACACCATGATCTGGCTCTCGCGCTCTTCGTCGAGAAGCACCATGTCGCGGTGTTCAACGTCGCCTGAAATCAAGCCAGTTCGGCATGAACCGCACGTGCCGCTCTCACAGGAGCTGCGCACGGTGCAACCGTTCGCGCGCAGCGCTTCGAGCAACGTCTGTTCAGCGTCGACATGTAGTGTTCGTCCTGATTTTTGTAGCCGCACGTCAAACGACACGTTCTGCGCAAACGCCGTCGCGTCGACGCCAAAGCTCTCGAAATGAACGCTGCCCGATGGCCAGTGGCCCGACATATCGGCCACGGCGTCCATCAACGCTTTGGGTCCGCAACAATAAATATGCGCGCCGCTGGGGCGCTCCAACACAGGCCAAAAATCGAACGCTTGATCCGCATCGCCGTGATCGTGATGAAGCGTAACTTTGCCCGGAAACTCCGAAGCTAGATCGGCTGCGAATGCCGTGCTTTCTGGGTCGCGCGTGCAGTAAATCAGCGAAAACGACTCTGCGAGATCGCCGTGTCTTAGGTGACGCATCATCGATAGGATTGGCGTGATGCCAATACCGCCCGCGATGAATAGAAACTTCTTCGCACGCGGTGCGAGTTCGAAATTGTTTCGCGGCGCGCTGACTAGCAATGTGTTGCCCGTCTGCACGTCATCGGCCATGCTGATAGAACCGCCGCGTCCCTTCGCGTCACGCTTCACCGCAATGCAATATCGCGTTGTGTCGGCCGGGTCTCCACAGAGCGAGTAGTTTCGCCGAACGCCGCTAGGCGTAACCACCGTCAAATGCGATCCAGCGGTGTAGGTTGGCAGCGATTGCAGCCCGCCGCCGCCGCCGGACGTGACAAGCTCAAACAGAAACGTGCCGGTGGCAATTTCGCGTTTGGCTGATACGCTGACTTCGATGAACAACTCGTCTTGCGTGGCGACGCTAGTTTGTTTGGCGGTGGTCACGCGGCAGTGTTCCTAGGCGAAGTGTTGATCGTACCCGGAGATGCTAAAGGAGAATGGTCAAATATCCGTAAATTTCTTAGTTCACTAACTATAATCGCGACAGCTTTGCCGCCTCGCAACACAACCGCACATCCCGAAAAAATGCTCACACAAGAAGAGAACCAATTGCTCTGCCGCGTCGAAGGCGATGCGCCAATGGGCGCGCTGATGCGCCGACACTGGACACCGGTGTGCTTGATCGAGGAAGTGAGCGAACCGGACGGCGCCCCCGTCAAGGCGCGGGTGTTCGGTGAAGATCTCGTTGTTTTTCGCGACACCAATGGCGCCGTCGGTGTGATGGACGAATACTGTCCGCATCGGCGTGCATCGCTGGTCTTTGGCCGTAACGAAGACTGTGGGTTGCGCTGCCTCTATCACGGTTGGAAGATGGACGTGAGCGGCAACGTGGTGGAAATGGTGTC
>DAINAJ010000092.1:0-4839 GCA_036733505.1 Casimicrobium sp. | reverse complement strand
TCGTCCGACATGGTTCCCGCACGTGTTGATGGCGCGAAAGCCACAGAGAATCAGTGGCTGCGACCGTCAACGGACAAAGCACCGCGCCTACAAGTGGAGCGCACGCCATATGGCTTTCGCTACGCAGCGATTCGCCGCCCGATCACTAATGCGGCAGCGAACGACTACATTCGCTCCAGCGTCTTCGTAGCCCCCGCCACCGCGCTGATTCCGCCCAACAATTTGTATAACGTGGCCAACATCAACGTGCCGATGGATGACACGAACACGGCGTTCTACTTCATCGCATGGGGCCATCCGTCGCAGACGCCGGACACCGCCACGTGGCGCAAATTTCTCGGGCAAACGGTTGGCGTGGACCTTGATACGTATTACCGCCCACTGCGCACCGTCGAGAACAAATTTTGGCAAGACCGTGAAGCGATGAAAGCAGGCAACTTCACCGGCATCACCGGCTTCCCGAATCAGGACGTTGCGATGTGGGTGACGATGGGGCCGATTGCGGATCGCACCCATGAGCGACTTGGCGCAAGTGACTTGGCGATTGTCGAATTTCGCACGCGCATGCTCGACGCGGTGCGTGCACTGCAACGCGGTGAGGCGGCCATTGGCACCGGTGCGTCCGCAATCCCTAAAGATGTGTGTGCGTTTCAGGCCATTGTGCCGAAATCGACCGACTGGCGCACCTACGCGGCCAGCCCCGTCTGGGAGGGCGAGACTGACGCGCCCGAGCCCTCGTATTCCGTCAAAAACTAAGCGCAGGCCTCTCTATGTCAAAACTAAAACTAAGCTTCGCCTGCTGGAACTACGACCGCACGCGGGCGCTGATGGACGGCTCGGTACAGCCTGACGGCATTGATCTCAACTACCTGTGTCTACCGGTCGAGGAAACGTTCTTTCGGATGGCGCGGCACCGTGAATTTGATTTAGCCGAAATGTCGTTTTCGTCGTATTGCGTGTCGCTAAATCGACCGGAACGGCCTTTCGTTGCGCTGCCAATTTTTCCCTCGCGCTTCTTCCGGCATTCGTGCATTTACGTGAACGCCGCGTCAGGCATTCGCGAGCCTAAAGATTTGATCGGCAAGCGTATTGCGAGCCCTGAATATCAAATGACCGCGCCCGTGTGGATTCGCGGCATTCTGCAAGACCATTACGGCGTGCCGGTGGATGCGCAGCCGTACTATTTCGGAGGTGAGGAAGAGCCTGGCCGCGTCGAGAAGCTCAAGCTTGAATTGCCGCCCAACATCAAACTGCAACCGATTGGGCCGACGCAAACGTTGTCCAACATGCTGCGCGACGGTGACATTGACGCGTTGTACACGGCGCGCATGCCCTCGTCGTTTCGCGATTCAGTGAAGACGGGCGACGGGCGGGTAAAGCGGCTTTTTGAAGACTACGCGGAGGTTGAGCGCGCGTATTGGCGCGACACCGGCATCTTCCCGATCATGCACACCATTGTGATGCGACGAGAAGTGTACGAAGCCAACCGTTGGATCGCGCAGTCGCTGACCAAAGCGTTCTATGAGTCACAACGCCGAAGCTACGAGGATCTCGCGGAAACCGCCGCGCTGAAATCAATGTTGCCCTGGCTCGTCGCGCATGTTGAGGAAGCGCGCCGAGAGATGGGCGACGATTGGTGGCCGTACGGCCTAGATCGCAACCGCAAGGCGCTGGAAACCTTTACGCGTTACCACTTTGAGCAGGGATTATCGAAACGACAACTGACTCTAGACGAATTGTTCGCGCCTGAGTCGTTGGAAGCGTTCAAGATTTGACGGTCGCAGCCCGTACGCGGCCTTAGCCTCGATGCAACGAAGTGAAATCGAGGGAGGTTGCTAAACGCCCCCCTTCGATTCCGCTGGGCAACATCGACGCTACGTGCGCCAAGTGGCCTAGCTCAAGTGCTTCTTGAAATGCTCCAAGGTGCGATCCCACGACAATTTCGCGGCGGCTTCGTTGTAGCGCGGCGTGGAATTGTTGTGGAAACCGTGCTGCGTACCCTCGTAAAAGTGCGCTTCGTGCTTAACGCCGGCGGCCTTAAGTGCGGCTTCATATGCGGGCCACATGCCATTGATGTTTGCATCTGTGCCGGCGAAGTGAATGAGCAGTGCGGCCTTGATTTTGCTTACGCTCGCCGTGTCCGCAGCAGCACCATAGTACGGAACCGCGGCCTGCAAATCACCGCCGAGCGCGGTTGCCAGGAAATTACTTGTACCGCCGCCCCAGCAAAAGCCCGTGACGCCCAACTTGCCGGTTGAGAGTTTGTGCGCCTTCACCCAGCGCGCGCCGTTGAGCATGTCGGTACGCAGCTTCGATTGGTCAAGCTTGGCCTGCAGCGTGCGCCCATCGTCGTCGTTACCGGGATAGCCGCCAAGTGGCGCGAGGCCATCGGGAGCAAGGGCAAGGTAGCCAGCCACGGCAGCACGGCGTGCAACGTCTTCGATGTACGGATTCAAACCCCGATTTTCATGCATCACCAACACCGCTGGAAACGGGCCGGTACCGGTGGGCTGCACCAGATAACCACGCATGGTTTCGCCATTGCCGCCGGGCGATGGATAAGTCACGTAGGAAGCTTTGATGCGCGAGTCGGTGAACGAAATCGTTTGCGCCTTTGCGTATTGCGGAAGCAGCGACGTCGCCATCGTCAGCGCCGACACCCCGAAGATCGTGAGTGCGGAAGCGCGCTTCAAGTATTCACGCCGATCAATCTTGCCGTGACAGTATTCGTCGTACAAATCGTAAACGCGCTGATCGATCTGTAACTGCGTGACTGGTTGCGGGTTCATAGCAAACTTCCGATGAAAATGGAGCCCTCAATTTAGCGTTTAAGCGGCGCAAGTGCTAGGGGGGCAACATCAATTTGTCCCTACAACTTTGTACGTCTATCGACAGCCCAGCGGTTGTTTCCGCGCATATTTAGTAATTGTCGACTAATAACCAAATTGCGCTGTAACGACCACACAGCTGTCGTTCGGCGCGCAAAGCTATACGTCTCAACTAAGAGACTGTTTGGACTCGTAAACGCGGCTCTCGCCGGTGAGAGGATCGGTAAACGCGATCTGCTTCGCCAGCAGTTTGAGCGGCCTCCTCCAGTCGTCGAGCGGCGCTGCTGGCCGCAGCGTGGGATAAATCGGGTCGTTGCATATGGGAATTCCGAGCGCACTCATGTGTGCGCGTAGCTGATGCTTCTGCCCAGTGAGCGGACGCAGTGCATAACGCGCAAACTCTCCATACTGCTCAACAAGATCAATCTGCGTTTGGGCGTTGGGTGCGCCCTCAATTTCATGCATTTGCATGAACGTAGCGCTTTCAACTAGGCGGCTCTTTCGCGTCAGTGGCGGCGTCAGGTCCGCGCGAAACGGCGCAATGGCTTCGTAGTGTTTCTCGACGCTTCGCTCACGAAATAGGCGCTGATACGCGTCGCGCGTGTGCGGTTGAACGGTGAACAACACGAGTCCTGCGGTGTCTCGGTCAATGCGGTGCATCGGCGCGAGCGTATCGATGCCCAGCGATTCGGTGAGTCGCGCGAGGAGCGTTTCCCGCACGAAGCGCCCACCGGGAACAACGGGCAAGAAATGCGGTTTGTCGGCGACGACGATGTACTCGTCTTGAAATAACACACGCGCCTCGAAGGGAATGCGGGGCTCATTTTCAATGCTTCGGTAGTAGTAAATTTTTTGCTGCGGAACGAACGCTGTGTCGGCCGTCACCGGCTCACCGTTTTCCTGCGTGACCTCACCACTGGCGATCCTTGCGCACCACTGTTCGCGAGAAACCGCAGGGAATCGCGCCAGCAAAAATTCAAGAACCGTTCGCCACGAACCCGGCGGGAGCACCACGAAGCTCGGGCGTACGCCATGCTTGCTCGGACGAATATCCGTCACGAAAAATTAGACCGCTGAATCGAGCCGCCGAGCCCGCGCGATGCGCCACTCGCCATCGGGTTCGCCTTCATAAACTTGCTCTAGCGTCGTCGCGGTTTCTTGCAATTTGGTGTCGAGCGCTATTCGATTGTCGAACACAAAACACTCGCCTTCCCAATCCAGCGCTGCGTCGGGCATCGTTTGAAAATAATTCAAGATTCCGCCTTCGAGCTGTACGACGTTGAGGCCCATATCATGCATCCATGCGCTCGATTTCTCGCAGCGAATGCCGCCGGTGCAATACATCGCAACCGTCTTGCCCGACGCCTTCCATTCAGGCGCGTTCGCCTCGACGTACTTCGGGAAATCGCGGAAATGCGGCACCAGCGGATCAATCGCGTTTTTAAACTTGCCAAGGCGATATTCAAAACTATTGCGATTGTCGATCACCACCACGTCGTCGCGCGCGATAAGCTCGCGCCACTCAGACGGACTCGCGCTCGCCCCACCGTCGTTGATCGGGTGCACGCCGTCCACGCCAAAGGCAACGATCTCTTTCTTGCAATGCACCTTCATGCGCGCAAACGGCACACTCTTGCATTCGCTCCGCTTGAACACCATGCCAACAAATGCACCACCCAACCGCGCGTCATTGCCCAACGCATGTTCGAACGCATCTAGCGCCACCTCCGAGCCTGCGGCTACGCCGTTGATACCTTCGGACGCCAGCAAGATACTACCGGTTAAATCGGCGGCGAGCTCGCGCAGCACTACCGCCACGGCCTCCGGATCGGGCAACGCGACGAATTTATAAAACGCGATGTGAAACAAAGACATCAAACTTACGCCGCAGCACGTCGCACAAATTTTCCGCTCTGAAAGTCACGCACCGCTTGCATGATTTCGTCGCGGCTGTTCATCACGAACGGGCCATATCCGACCACCGGCTCGTCGAGTGGTTCGCCGTTGAGCA
>DAINAJ010000091.1:1791-12729 GCA_036733505.1 Casimicrobium sp. | reverse complement strand
GCTGGCAACCCAACGCAGCTTGCTACAGACATCCAGGCGGTTATTGACCTAGTTACGAAGGGAACCGCGAGCGGAGCCTCGGCGGCGAGTTCGTCAAACGTGGGCTCGAACACGACTTCCGTTTACATCGGTAGCTACACGGGAGGTTCGTGGAGCGGCGACGTGAAGAGCTATCCCATCGTCAACGGTGTCGTGCAAACCAACCACGCATGGTCCGCTGCCGCGAAGATTGACGCGCTCACGCCTTCGGCGAGAAACATTTATTTCCGCGAGGGCGCAAACACCGGCTCCTTTTCTTGGGCCAACATGACTGCTCCGATGAAAGATTTGTTCGACCGTCCGTTGGGCTCAAGCGTATCGGACGGCCAGGGCGACGCACGCGTTCGGTATCTGCGTGGCGAGCGCACAGGCGAACAAAAAAATGGCGGCGATTTCCGTAATCGAACGTCCGCGCTTGGAGACATTGTTAACTCAAGCACGGCCTACGTGGGTGCGCCAACCGCCGGGTATGACGAGACACGCTTTACCGGGTACACGGCGTATGCCAACTCGAAGGCGAATCGTCAGCCGATGCTGTATTTCGGCGCCAACGACGGTATGTTGCACGGTGTTCGCGCCTCGAATGGTATTGAGCAATTCGCCTACATTCCCGGAGCGGTACTGGCGAAGACGCGCTGGCTGCCTGAGGTGGCATACGCACATCAAACATTTGTCGACGCGACTCCCTATGCGGCGGACGTCAACGTCGGTGGCTGGAAGACGCTGCTATTTGCACCATTCGGCACTGGCGCAAAAGGTCTATTCGCACTCAATGTCACCGACCCGACCGCTATGACCGCCTCGAGTTCGATATGGGAACTGACATCTGCCAATACGCCCGAACTGGGTTATGTGATGGGCACGCCACAACGCCATCCGGTCACAGGCGTGCCGCGCAACATCGGCAAATTCGGAACGAACGGAAACTGGGCATTGTTCCTGCCGAACGGGTACAACAGCGATCGCCCTGATGAGAATGGCATTCGCAGTTTGACCGGCAGCGCATCGTTGATCGTTGCCGATCTCGGCACATCGCCTTCGGCTGCTGTTGCTAATTGGTCGTTAGGCACCAATCTTCATGTCATTCCGACCCCTGCTGCTGGCGACGGACCGTACAACGGATTGTCCATGCCTACGGGCGTGGACATTAATGGCGACGGCAAGATGGACGTACTTTATGCCGGCGACCTGAAGGGAAATCTGTGGAAGTTTGAGCTCACCGATCCGACCACTGGATGGGCGACGAGCTACCCGGTGGCGAGCATTCAGGTGAAACGGCTCTTCAAAGCTGTGAATGGGTCAGGTCAAGATCAGCCGATTACAGTGGCGCCTTCGATTATTCGCATGGGCGATGGAAAATACATTGTTGTGTTTGGAACTGGCAGACTTTTGACCACTGCCGACAAAACGCGCCCGCCTACAGGCTTTCCAGTTCAGTCGCTCTATGGAATTATTGATGACGGTGGCGTGACAGAGATCACGAGGACGCAGCTCTATCAGCAAAAAATCGTGCAGTCGACGCCAGCTACCGGCACCGGCCCCACCTCTGTGGCGGGTAGCCGCTTCACTGACGCGGTGGCGAATCAAACCGGTACTTACCGGGGCTGGCGCATGGACTTAGACAGCACGTCGGCGCAAGACGAAGGCGAGCGCGTCGTGGCAAATCCGATCATCCTGCCCGGCGGAGCTGTAGTCTTCTCCACGTCCGCACCGTCCATCGACGCGTGTTCGCAATTAGGAACAGGGTGGACGATGATCCTCAATGGACTGAACGGCGGAAGACCTGTGTCAGCAACGTTCGATCTGAATCGAGATGGCAACACAGAGAACGACTCCCAGATTGTCTCCGGTAAAAAGATGTATGCGAGTGGGATGCAGTCGGAAGTAGGTGTTTCACCTACGCCGCTTGTCCTGAGTACTGGGTCGACCATTCAATTGGTGACCGGTGGTGCGTCGCGCGGATGGAGCTCTGCGCAAGTGACGCTGGCAAACTCAAAAGTTGACGTGAATGGACGTCCGCTTTGGGGTCGCATTAGCTGGCAAGAAATTGGGCGCTAGATTGATGAAATCAAACACGAAACACACCGACGGTTTTACGCTCATCGAGGTGATGATTGTTGTGGCAATCGTCGGGATTCTTGCGGCGATCGCGCTGCCCAACTACATGGAGCATGTTCGACGCTCGAAGCGTGCGGATGCGAAAGCCGTTTTGCTAGAGAACGCACAAATTCTTGAGCGGCAGATGTCTATCGTCAATAAGTACAACAGCGATGCAGCCAATGCTCCGATCGCTGTTTCGCCTGCAGGAGCAACTGGCACAGCGGTGAATTACGACGTCACCGTAGCGTATGGCGGTGGCGCGAATGCAACGTCATTCGTGCTTACCGCAACTCCCGCAAATGGTATGACTGGCGATTCTTGCGGCACGTTTACCCTATCCAACACTGGATTGAGGACTGTTTCATCTGGTACCGTCGCTGAATGCTGGAATCGGTAGCAGTCCAATCTATTTGTACTGGCCCGTTGCTACGCTTGCCCGCCAATCGTCGCGTTTCGGATAACGTCTAGGACGGTGCTGCGTTGCCAGTCTTCACCGATGTCCGCTGCTGCGGTGATGACCCAAGCTTCGTCGTCTAGACTAAGTTGTATAACCGTCGTGGTTGCAGAGGCATCACGGGGAATTAATACCGACGTCGCGTCGCCGCTTTGATAAGCAACGACTGGGAGGTGCTGGCCTCCGTCCGACGCTTGTGCGATGCGAGCTTGAGCGAAGTTGCAGATGACCTCACAGCCTGCGAGCATTGCGTCCGAGCTGTCATCCAACCACCGAACTGCAGCAACGGTCCAAGGATCAGCATCGCTACCGCGCAGACAAAGCAGTGACTCGACACAAAGCAGCGGGCGTCCCGGTGAAAATTGCAGCAGAAACCCACCTTCGCTATGGTTGATGATTGTCGCCGACGACGAGGTGTACGCGTCTCGAGCTGAAGCGTTAGACGTAGACGTTTTCGCCTGCTCTTGAAGCGCGCTCCATACTTCAATCAGTCCGACGACCACTTTCACTGACTCATTTCGACCAACGCGCGGGATTGTCCTTGCATTGCTATAGGCGAATTTCCGCATTGCGCTGCGCACAAAGTTTTGCATTTCCAGCGCAGACAAGCCGACTTGTTGTCCCGACTGTAGTAGTGAATCGTACGCGTCACGAGGCTTGTTTACGGCGCCAGGTGTACTTAGCTCTCGAATGGTAAACGCCGCGTCCTGGGCGTTGATGTACAGCGGGGCCGCGGGCTCCCACACTGCAGGCACACGTGAAAAGGACATCGGCGCAGAGTCGCTCATGAGATCGGCGACAGCCAAACCCGAACCGGCATGGGTGGGAGAAGTGAGCGTGAAACTACAGATTTTGGAAAGTATCCCAACGAGTCGAACGGCGACGGGAAGGTGCCCAGGGGGCAACGACAATGGGTTTAGCCACGCCATCAGCCATAACTGAATGGCTTGGTTGAGTAGGGGGCCGCGGGCGCCTCGGTCAGGATAGCTGTCGGATACCAAATAGCCGGTAAGTGCATAAACCGTGCGCCAAAATCCCATTGGTGGGCTGCCGTACCCCAGATTGCAGCCCGCATAGATCTTTGCCAACACGCGCAAGGCTGTTTCAATAGAAAGCTTCGACTGTAATGTTGTTTTGTAGAGGGCGAGTGGCTCAGCTTGTCCCAATCCACTCTTGTGCCAAATGGTTTTGGAGATGGTTAAGTACGCGTTCAGCGTATGTCTAGCTTCCGATGGGAGAGGGTGCGAGCAATTCCAGAAATGGCCTTCAAGTACTGCCCATTCATGGCTTGAAAGTACCGACACTGCCGCGTCGAACGCGCCAGGTGAGAGGGAATTTGCTTTGCTATGTAGACCAGCAATGCTTTCTGTTAGTTGCGATGCGTGTTTCATCCTCGGCGCTACTTTTTATTGGTCTTGTGTGTGTGGGACGATGTTACTTGCGTGTCGGCGTTATTTGTGGCGTTCTGTCGAACCAAGATGTTTCTGATAGACGCCACAATTGGTCCTAGAAACAACGCCAGCCTCGAATTAGATTTAACATAATATAAATTCCAGAACAAACTGCGATGCCGCTCTCTCGAGCCTACCGCTCTCGCAGCGCCTCAACGGCAGACTCAATACGTGCAATCGGCTTCAGCAAAATTTGCTCGACTCGATCTCTTGCCTGCTTATTTACGGGCGGACCAATAACGCGCGAAAATCCAAGCTTGTCTGCTTCGGCAACGCGCAACTGGCTCCCAACGACGGGCCGCACTTCGCCGCCCAAGCCAAGTTCGCCAAATACCACTACGTCGTGCGGCACAGCCACGCCTGAAAGCGACGACCAGACCGCGCACGCGATCGCTAGATCTGCTGCCGGCTCACCCAGGCGCAAGCCACCAACGACGTTGACGAAGACGTCATATCCACCCAACTGACAACCCAAGTGGCGATTCATGACCGCGAGCAGCATGGCCAAGCGTTGGCCGTCAAACCCGGTACACACGCGACGGGGGTTACCTCCGGTCCTATCCACGAGCGCCTGAACTTGTACAAGTAGCGGCCTAGAGCCCTCAATCGCAGCGAAAACGATATTCCCAGGGGACGCTTGCTCGCCACGAGCCAAAAACAGTGCCGACGGATTACCGACACCCTTCAGTCCATCTTCCAGCATGGCAAAGACGCCGATTTCGTTGGCGGCGCCGTAACGGTTCTTCAATGCGCGAATAATCCGAATGTTGGATCCTGGTTCGCCTTCGAAGTAAATGACCGTGTCAACGAGATGCTCAAGCACGCGCGGACCGGCAATTGCACCTTCCTTAGTGACATGACCGACGAGCAATACTGCTGTGCCGGACCGCTTCGCATAACGCGTGAGTTCAGCCGCACATTCTCGTACTTGAACTACCGAACCCGGCGCCGAAGAAAACGCCTCACTGTACATCGTTTGAATTGAATCGATGACCACCACGTCGGGTTGCGTCGCGGCGATATGACCAAGAATTGCATCGAGCGAAGTTTCAGCCAGCATCTTGATTGAAGTCAGATCCAAGCCTAACCGCGTGCCTCGTGCCGCAACTTGCGCCGCCGACTCCTCACCTGACACATACAGTGCCGAACGCGACTCGGATAGTGCAGCAATAGACTGCAAGGTCAATGTCGATTTCCCGATCCCCGGATCACCGCCAATCAAGGTGACACCTCCAGGAACTAAGCCGCCACCAAGGGCACGATCAAACTCGGTTAAACCAGACGACCACCGTTGAATGTCCTCTTGCTTGACGTCTGACAGCGTAACCACTCTCGCGCTCATTGCGGGCGCATGTTCGCCTCCACTTCGTGGTGTCGACGATTGTCTGGATTCCTCTAACGTGTTCCATGCGTCGCAGCCGGAGCACTGTCCTTGCCACTTACTCGCAACGGTTCCGCATTCGCGACACACGAAAGTAATTTTGGCCTTGGCTATGTTTTATTCCTTTTAATCAACGGTTTACAAACATAACTTAAAGTAAATTGATGCAATTCGTTTGGGACTCAAAATGCGCGACCAAACGCTTCGTACCGCAGTCCGGCTAAGCGAGCCTCCTCCGGCGAGAACACGCTGCGTCCATCAAACACGTTGGGCGAGCGCAAAGCCTTCGCGACAATGCTCGGCGCAATCGCGAAAAATTCACGCCACTCGGTAGCAATCAACAACGCATCAGCGCCTTCCACAGCCGCCAATGGCGACGAAACCGTCGAAAATTTTCCGTGAATCGCTAGCTCCGTGCTGCCAGTTCCGGCGGCCTGCGGATCATATGCACGCACCGTAAATCCGGCCTGAAGTAACTTCTCAGCCATCACGATCGCGGGTGCCTCGCGAACGTCATCCGTGTCTGGCTTAAACGCCAGCCCCCACAGCGCGACGACGCAATCCGCTGGTTTTCTTCCGTCTCGTTCAAAGATGTCGATCAGTCGTTCCGCCAACAAACCACGCTGCACGACATTGACTGCCGCCGCCGCATCGGCGATACGCATCACGGTGCCCACGGCCTGCCCCTGCTTCACCAATGATGTCACGTCCTTGGGAAAACAAGACCCACCGTAGCCGCAACCTGAATTGAGAAATTTTTGCCCGATGCGCGGATCCAACGCCATCGCATCGCGCACAGAGTCGATTCGTGCACCCGTTGCATCGGCTAAGTTTGCCAATTCGTTCATAAACGAAATGCGCACCGCCAGCATCGCGTTGGCCGCATACTTCGCCAACTCGGCAGATTCAACGGACATGACGAGCGTACGCTCTTCACCTAAGTTCAGCGGTGCGTACACCTCCCGCAGTTGCGCCTCGGACTTCGCGTCAGACACGCCAAATACCGTGCGTTGTGGCTCCATGAAGTCTGGTAGCGCGCGCCCCTCCGCCAAAAATTCAGGATTCGACGCGACGCGAAACGTCGCTACACGCCCTACTTTCATAGCAGTCTCGCGCAGACGTGCCGCAAGTTTTTTTCCAGTACCCACAGGCACCGTCGACTTCGTGACAATTAAGCTATCCGCTGGAGCATGCTGTGCGATCGTGTCGGCCGCCGTCAATAAGTACGAAAGGTCCGAGGAGCCGTCCGACATCGGAGGCGTACCCACGGCGAGAAATTGCACATCACCGTGCGACGCGGCCACTGCGGGATCGCTGGTAAAGCGCAGTCTGCCGTCGGCAATTCCTTTCGCCAGCAACTCGTCTATACCCGGTTCGTAAAACGGCGTCTTGCCCTGCGCGAGCGCGGCTAAACGGTTTGCACTTAGTTCCGCACACACCACGTCGTGCCCTAAATGCGCCAGCCCGCTAGCTTGCACTAGGCCAACGTAGCCTGCGCCGTAAACAGAAATTTTCATTAGCCGCGCGTGGTGTAGTTAATTGTTATGACCAAGTGGTGTAGCGCAAAAGCTTTCCCACTCGTTGCAACCAGGGCACTTCCAGTAGTAGCGAGGTGCCCTGAAACCACAATGAGTGCAGTGGAACCCCGGAATTTTGTCGGTGGCGCGATGCAGTAACTGAGCGATGCCAAGCATGGTCTCCGACGCCTCGCCATCATGCTCAGCGCTTTCGAGCTCCAATAGTCTTGTCGCTTCTCGCGCGGATGGCTGCGCCGTTAGCTCGCGTTTAAGATGCGCAATGGCTTGCACGCGTCCTTCTACCTTCAAAGAAGCGTCCACCAGACGGGACAATCCGAGTGACGTGGGTGCGCTGCGTTGCGCAGCAGCAATCTGATCCACAGCAATTTGCGGCGTACCGAGCTTGCCGTAAAGCGCTTCCACGTCCTCCGCGATCAGCACCAAGAGCTCAGGATTCGTGCGCTGAAGTTCGACCAAAGCGGCCGTGGCCGCAGAGGTATCGTTCGACTTCATCGCAGCTCGAAAGGCGATGAGCCGAACGCGGCTGTTATTCCGATTGACCGCAAGGGCCGCCGACAGGTGTTGATCAACCGCTGTAGCGTCACCGAGTGCAAGTGCCATTTCGGCCAACTCACAGTGATACTGCGCGATAAATATCCCCTGCGGCTCACCGCTCAAGCGCTGCACCCGCTCACGGGCGGCAATCGCCTTTTGCCAAGCCTTTTCCTGCTCCAAGACCGATGCTAGCTTCATTACTGCTTCGGCTTCATACGCGGTTCCAGTCAGTTGCTCGTACACAGTCTCAGCACGATCAAACAATCCCGCCGCGTGAAAATCTTGTGCCAATTCAAACTGCGCTAGGTCGCGCTTTTCTTTGGGTAAATCGTGTCTGTCCACCAACGACTGGTGAATGCCCGTGGCCTCCCCTATTCTTCCCTGGCGGCGAAACAGACTGCCGAGCGCCAGTTGAAGATCGAGGGCATGGGGATCGCGGCGTGACACATCGACGAAGCTCTCAACGGCTTTGTCGTGTTGCTCCCGCAGCAAAAAATTAAGTCCGCGAAAGTACGCGGAGGGCAACGCGCGCGCTTCGCGTAATACATAACGGATATCGACCCGAGCAGCAAACCAGCCAAGGGCAAAACATCCGAGGGGAATTAGCAGCCACCACGCTTCAAATTCCACGTTGATTTCCTACGAAACTCATGTCCACATGCGATGGAACAGTCCGTGGCGCGTTAGGCATTCTTCATCGCGATATCGTTAACGGTCGGCGTGCGTGCTTTTGCAGCAGCGGCCGCGGCTTCATCGATGGCGATTTGATCAACGCGTTCACGCAGCTCTTTGCCCGCTTTGAAGTGCGGCACATGTTTAGCGGGGACGACGACTTGATCGCCGGATTTTGGATTGCGCCCAAGGCGCGGCGGGCGGAACGACAGCGCAAAGCTGCCGAATCCGCGCACTTCTACGCGGGAGCCCTCAGCGAGGGCATCCCCAATAGCGTCGAGTATGAGTCGAACCGCCAGTTCAGTGTCGCGCGCCATCAAATGAGGGAAACGCTCTGCAAGTCTGGCTACCAAGCTTGAACGCGTCATTGCTACCCTCTTCTAAAAAACGTCGCAACCCTGAAACAGGTCGGCCACACCCAATCTTGCTTACTCTGGCTTGTCTTGCTTGGACTTCAGCAACGCGCCAAGACCTGCCAAACCGGAACCGGTCGCGCTGTCGTCTTTAGCGTGTGCGCGTACGGCTTCAGCTTCCTCAGCAGAGTCTTTCGCTTTGATCGACAAGCTGATGTTGCGCGTCTTGCGGTCAACGTTGATGATCATCACTTCAACAGTCTCGCCCTCTTTCACGTGGCTGCGGATGTCTTCCACACGCTCACGGGACACTTCGGACGCACGCAGGTAGCCTTCAACATCATCAGCCAACTGGATAACAGCGCCTTTGGCTTCGGCCGACTTAACGGTACCGTTGACAATCGCGCCCTTGTCGTTGATGGCGACGTAGTTGTTGAACGGATCGCCGTCGAGCTGCTTGATGCCAAGCGAGATGCGCTCGCGCTCGACGTCAATACCGAGCACAGCAGCTTCGAGCTCCTGGCCTTTCTTGAAGTCGCGCACAGCGGTTTCGCCCGGAACGTTCCAAGACAGATCCGACAGGTGGATAAGACCGTCGATGCCGCCTGGAAGACCGATGAATACGCCGAAGTCGGTGATCGACTTGATCGCGCCGGAAACTTTGTCGCCTTTTTTGTAGTTGGCAGCAAATTCGTCCCACGGATTAGCTTGGCATTGTTTGATGCCGAGCGAAATACGACGACGGTCTTCGTCGATCTCGAGGATCATCACTTCGACTTCGTCACCCAACGACACTACTTTGGCTGGGCTAACGTTCTTGTTAGTCCAGTCCATCTCGGACACGTGTACCAAGCCTTCGATGCCAGCGTCGATTTCAACGAAGGCGCCATAGTCAGTGATGTTGGTGACTTTGCCGAACAGACGCGTACCTTGTGGGTAGCGACGTGCAAGACCGACCCACGGATCGTCGCCCAATTGCTTGAGGCCGAGAGAAACACGGTTCTTCTCTTGGTCGAACTTGAGAACCTTGGCCGTAACTTCTTGACCCACGGTGAGCACTTCCGATGGGTGCTTGACGCGACGCCATGCCAGATCGGTGATGTGCAACAAGCCGTCGATACCGCCCAGGTCCACGAAGGCGCCGTAGTCGGTGATGTTTTTGACTGTACCGGTAACGGTCGCGCCTTCGGCCAGCGTGGAGAGAAGCTTCTCGCGCTCTGCACCCATCGACACTTCGAGGACTGCGCGGCGGCTAACGACCACGTTGTTACGCTTTTTGTCGAGCTTGATGACTTTGAAGTCGAGCTCTTTGCCTTCGTACGGCGACGTGTCCTTGATAGGACGCATGTCGACCAGCGAGCCTGGCAGGAAGGCGCGCACGCCGTGCGTCATGACGGTCAGGCCGCCTTTGACTTTGCCAACGACCATACCGGAGACGATGTCGCCTTGGTTCATGGCGTTCTCGAGGAAATACCACGAGGCCAGACGCTTAGCTTTATCGCGTGAAAGCTTGGTTTCGCCGAAGCCGTTTTCGATGGCTTCGATCGCTACCTGAATGAAATCACCAGCAGCGACTTCAACTTCGCCGCGGTCATTTTTGAATTCTTCGATTGGGACATAGGCCTCAGATTTGAGACCGGCGTTCACGACTACAACGTTGTAATCGACGCGGACCACTTCAGCAGTGATCACTTCGCCAAGGCGCATTTCTTTGCGCACCAGGCTCTCTTCGAACATTTCTGCGAAGGATTGGTTTTCGGTTGACATTAAGGGAAGTAACTTTCGGTTTGCTCTCGCCCCGGCGACAGTGCTGGAGAGTAGAGGTTAGGTTGAAACATGCCGATGCGCGACGAAGTGTCGCGGCGTCAGCGCCAAGCTAGCAATCATTCGTGCGAAGTTTCCAGAGCGCCAACACGGCCTCAACCGTCTGTGTAGGACGGTGCGCGGCGTTGTCGATAACGATGGCGTTTAGCGCGGGCTTCAGCGGTGCAATCGCGCGGGATTTATCCTGCGAATCGCGCTGCCGAATTTGCGCTTCGACCTCGGTCTGGACTTGCGCTCGAATGGTTTCAAGCAAGCCGTGCATTGTAGGGGATTTTCCCTTTTCAATCAACCGCTTAGCGTCGTGGTCGGTGAGGCTTGCGAGGCGCTGCGCCGCCACCTGTCCGGCGCGTCGGCCGGCACGAACTTCGGCCGTCGCTGTGAGATAAATTTTCAGCGGCGCATCGGGAAAAACAACGGTCCCCATGTCGCGGCCATCGGCCACCAACCCAGGCCCTTCCGCGAAATCACGCTGGCGTTGCAGCAGCGCTGCGCGAACTTCCGGGATCGCTGAAAGCGTTGACGCCGCCATGCCGGCGGCTTCGGAGCGCACTTTTTCGGTCGCATCCACCCCGTCGATCCACACGGTTTCGCC
>DAINAJ010000091.1:0-1691 GCA_036733505.1 Casimicrobium sp. | reverse complement strand
ACCGATATTATCGGTAATGTCGATAAATCAAAAAAATAGCCTGAATAGACTGCCTGGCTGTCGGTAGCGCTAAAAAGCTGTTGGCGGTTTTGGTGTGGTTGCATTGCCCGATTTTAGGTTCTGCCCGTACGCGGTGCCCGCGACGCGCGCAAACGCACGAAATAAAAACGCCCGGCGAACCGGGCGTTTTTTCGTAACGATTCCCCCAAATCCGGGGCGAGCGTTACTTCTTCTGCTTGGCGATGATCTTGTCTTTGATCTTGTCGTACACATCCTGCGGGATGATTTTCTTGTTGACCAAATCATCCTTGCCTGCGTAGGGGCGACCTTTGACGATAGCGGCGGAGCGCGCATCGCCGATTCCGTCGAGCGTGGCCAGTTGCTTGGCCGTGGCCGTATTGATGTCCATCGGCTCGGCCGCTTTGGCGGGCGCGGCGGCGGCTGGCTTGGTGGCGGTGGCGGCGTCTTTCTTAGCCTGAGACGCGTCAAGCGCGAACAGTGGCGACGAGAGCAGCGCAGCAGCGAGCAATGCGGTGGTGAAACGTTTCATTCAATGGCTCCAAGTAAGTTGGGGTAACAGAATAGGACTTCACCGCAACTTCGCGGCGGAAGCGACGATTCTGAGCCAAAAACCTGTGGCATCAGCAACGCGCTGCGGCAATGTAACGCAAGGTGACCGTGCTGGTTGACAGCGCAATCCGTTCGCGCGCTGTTTCTGCGTTTCGTCCCCATCTCCCGCTAACGGTCGCGTGGCCGTATTCAACGCTTTGGGCGACTTGGACAATTCACTCCATCGAGAACCACCTCACAACGCGAACAAGGAAATAACCATGAAACCAGGACTCAAAATCGGACTGCGCAGCCTACTCGTGATCTTAGCGATCGTTGGTGTCGCCGCCTTCGGCGCGTTGCTCGCCATGCAGTTTCTGCCCGATGCAGCCAATGCGCAAGTGCGCATTGGCGGGCATCACATCGAGGTGCAAGGCATTTTCATGCGCGGATTTCTTGACGTTTTCGTTGCGTGGCTCGCGATTTCGGCGGCGATCGTCATTGGGACGGTGGTCACCCTGTTCTCGCTCGCGTTGGTCGCGGTGGTGCTGGGCGCCATCGCTGTGGTGCTGGGCATGCCGTTGATTGTGATGGGTTTGGTCATTTGGTTCATCGTTCGCAAATCGCGGCGCAACGAAGCGCGCTCAGCGCTGGCGTAATTTGTCGCAGCGCATTCCACAATGCAGGCGCTGAATCGACCCAATACGGTTCGGTGAAGAAATTTTTGCCACAGATTTCCACAGATGAACACAGATCTTTGTTTGTGTGCTCCGTGTAATCTGTGTACATCAGTGGCAAAAAATGGCTTGTTTTGCTAACCAAACATTATTCGGAGTTGGCCGCGCTCCCCGCGACACCCGAGCGACGCCAAGTCGTCGCCTACAAACCGTCTTTACGGACTACCCCCACAACGACAACATCATCCCCTCGTCCGGCTTCACTTTCCCAGCGACTACGCGTTGCATCGCCGCTTGCGACGCCTCAACGCCACGCACCGAATTCACGACCAGCCACGGCTGGTCGTGCCGCGTCACCGGCACCATGAAATCGGTCCACGCAGCGGCGAGTCGCTGCATCAACGTCGCGTTGCCCCAATCCTTGATGCGCTTCTGAATCTGCGATGGCGCGAAGAACAGCGTGGG
>DAINAJ010000090.1:8966-13016 GCA_036733505.1 Casimicrobium sp. | reverse complement strand
GTGATGCGCCACTGCGTGCCGATTTTGCGGCCCTTGAGCGCGCCGGAATCTAGCTCGGCGAGTACGTCCGATTCGGCCACGCCAAGCGCCTGCGCCACTTGCGCCGGGTTCATGAGTTCCATCGCAGGCGCGGCGGCAGGCGCTGCCGCTGCGGCAGCCGCGGGCGCGGCCATCGCGCCGGGGACCATGCCGCGTGGAGCGTTCGGATTCGCGCCGACGGTGCCACCGGGTTGTTGGTTCATCTGTTGCGCGACGCCGAGGCCCATCGCGAATTCTGCGCCCATGCCCATCGTGCCGGCCTTGCCTTCGCCCACGGCGTTGGCCATGTTGTAGCGGATGTATTCGCCCATGTCGCCGATCGTGGTCATCGCGCCGCGCTTGTCGATCGCTTGCTCAACTTCCGGTGGCAGCGAGACGTTTTCGATGTTGAACGACGTGATCTCAATGCCGTATTTCGACGTGGTGAGCGGATTGATGGCTGGCAGCAACGCGTTGCCGATGTCGCTGTATCGAGCGGCAACATCAAGCGCTGGAATTTTCGCGTTGGCAATCGCCTCGGTGAACACTGTGACGATCTTCGAACGCATCACGTCCGCGAATTCGTCGAGACGGAAATGGTGGTCGGTTCCGGCGACTTCTTTGAGGAAGAGCGGTGGGTTGACGATTTTGAAATCGTATTGGCCAAACGCACGCATGCGCACCACGCCGAAGTCGGTGTCGCGCATCATGATCGGGTTCGCGGTGCCCCACTTGTTGCCCGCGAAGGTGCGCGTGGTGACGTAATAAACGTCTGCCTTGAACGGCGTCTCGAAGCCATACTTCCAGCCGAGGATCGTCGACAGGACGGGAATATTTTCCGTCGTCAACGTGTGCTTGCCCGGCCCCATCGTGTCGGCATATTTGCCGAGGTAGACAAACTGCGCAACTTGGCTTTCGCGAACGATCAGTTGCGCGTTGTTTTTAATCTGCTTGTCGTCGTCCGGCCAGCGGTACGAGAGTGTGTCGCGCGAATCATCTTGCCACTCGATGATCTCGATTAGCTCTTTTTTGATGAAATCCATGAGGCCCATTTTTTTCTCCCTTTGGTCGAAAAGTGAACTGTGAATGATGAGTGGTGAACGGTGAGCAGTCTGCGCGCTGCTCGTCGCGTTATTTCTTGGCTGCGAGCTTGGCTTGCACGGCGTTTAGACGCGTTTCGATTTGATCCTTCGGAATCGCACCGGCAACCATGCGTCCGTCCGCCAAGAAGAACGAGGGCGTAGCGCGCACGCCGAGTTTTTGACCAAGAGCGACGGTGGCGTCCACCGGATTCTTGCAATCGGTCTTGCCGTTCGGGTCGAATTTTTTACGCAACACCGCGTCGTTCCACGCCGCGAGGCGGTCTTTGGCGCACCAGATCGCCTTTTGCTTGTTGCGCGCCGCCGGATGCAGCGAATCAATCGGGTACATAAAGGTGTACACCGTCACGTTATCGACGCTTTCCATCGTCTGCTCGAGACGCGTGCAGAACGGGCAATCGACGTCGCTGAACACATACATCACGCGTTCGCCTTTGCCGCGCACAAGCTTGATCGCATCAGCCACCGGAAGTTGCTTCACGTCAATCGCGGTCAGTTCGGTGGAGCGCTCTTCGGTCAGGTTCACCATCGTGGCGGCTTCGATCAAGTTGCCCACGATGAAATGCCCCAATTTCTCGTCGAAGTAGATCATGTCGTCGCCGACCATCGCCTCGAACAGGCCGGGGAAAACGGCCGCACGAACGCCCTTCACCGGCGCGCCTTTGAAGCGCTCTTCCAACGTCTTCTGCACCTCAGCGAGCTTGGCGGGCGAAACAACGTTGGCGTTTGTCACAGCAGACGTCGCCAACACTGTTCCGGCTGGTGGTTGTTGGGCGTTGCATGCGACCAGCAAAATGCTGGTGAAAAACAACGCAGTGAGAGAACGTTTCATGAAGGGTGTTTCCTTGAGTGCGGCGATTAGAACGCCTATTGAGACGCAGCGGAAGACAGCGTGCGACGAAATGCGGGTAGATGACCGAAAAGACGCATTCCAGCGTCGCCAGCCGCCATTAGCAGCGGATGTTCAGATTGATTGTAGAGGCGGAAAAGGCTGTCAGTCGCAAGCTGCATAGCGAACGTTGGGCCGAAACGCTCACGCCGATATCGCGCAAGCAATAACGCATGGCCAGGGTCGTCGTGCACTTCGCCAGCGCGCTGCAATACGTCAGCTAGACAGCGAGCGTCGGCCAGCCCGACGTTCACACCCTGCCCCGCGAGCGGGTGCATGGCATGCGCCGCGTCGCCGACCGCCAAAAAGCGCGGCGCCACCGGATCCGGCAATCGCAGCAACGTCAGCGGAAACTGGCGTGCCGCGCCCACCACTTCGCACACGCCCAGCGCGTTCGCTGACGCGGTGTTGATCTCGGCGAGCAAAGCGTCGGGTGGGAGCGCGCACAACGCGTCAGCACGTGCTGGCGGCACCGACCACACCATCGACACGGCTGCAGCGCCGTTGATCGAGGGCAGCGGCAACAACGCGAGTACCGAGCCGTCGGGCAAGAACCACTGCCGCGCGGTGTCGCGATGCGGCGTGGCACAGATCATGTTCGCCACCACACCGCGCTGTGCGTACGGCCGCGTCGACGCCGCAAGTCCGGCAGCTTCCCGTACGCGTGAGTGCGTGCCATCGGCGGCGAGTAGCAAAAGCGTGGATAGCAAAGACTCGTCAGCAAGCTCAACGAGGCGATGCGCACCGCCGTCTGTGGGGTCGCTATCGTGCAGAGCAACGCACTCGCCTTTGATCAGCTGCACGCCGAGCGCTTGCGCACGTGCGGCTGTCGCGGCCGCGAGCGCTTCGTGCTCAATGACTTGCGCTAATTCGCGCTGACCGGCGTCGTCCGCGCTGATTCGCAGCGATGCTCGGCCATCACGACCATGCACCAGCATGTCGGTCACCGACGCGCTGCGCGCTGCATCGAAGCGAACACCAAGCGCTTCAAACCACAGAAGATTTCCGGCCGCGACGGTGTAGACGCGCGCGGACAGGGGTGCTCCGCCCGCGATCTGCGGCAACGGGTCGCGCTCGATGACCGCAACACGCGCTCGTTTGCCCAACGCCGTTTTTGCCGCCAGCGCACTGGCCCAGCCGACGGGACCGCCGCCTGCAACTAAAACGTCGAGCGTTGCGCTCACCAGCTCAGCTCTTCAATCGTGTGATTGTGGTTGGTGTAGATGCAAATTTCGCCCGCGACTTTTAGCGATTCAGAAACAATTTCGCGCGCCGAGAGCGCCGTGTGTTGCGTCAGCGCACGCGCAGCCGACTGCGCAAAACCACCACCCGAACCAATGGCGATGATGCCGTGCTCCGGCTCGAGCACGTCACCATTGCCAGTGAGAATCAGCGACGCGCTGTGGTCCGCAACTGCGAGCATCGCCTCAAGGCGGCGCAGAATGCGATCCTGCCGCCAGTCCTTCGCGAGTTCGACGGCGGCGCGCGTCAGATGACCTTGATGTTTTTCAAGCTTGCCTTCGAAGCGCTCAAACAACGTGAATGCATCGGCGGTTGCGCCAGCAAATCCAGCCAGAATGCGGTCGTGATAGAGCCTACGCACTTTACGCGCTGTAGATTTAACCACCATGTTGCCGAGCGTGACTTGCCCGTCTCCGCCGATGGCAACACTGTTGCCGCGCCGCACCGAAACGATGGTGGTGCCGTGAAAGTTAATTGTTGAATCCATTAAGTGCCAATGCGCCGCCGAACGGCATCAAAAATATAGCGTGAACGTAACTACGCGTTCTTCGCGAACAATCCCGCAGGCGTACCTGTCAGCTGCATGAGCGTTTGCACAATCGGTGACGTGCCGATCACGCGCACATCAATGGCCTGCGCCATGAGCCGCGTAAATGCGTTCGCAATCGCGCTGCCGCAAATGAAGTCAACGCGCAAAACTTGCCGCATGTCGACGATGACGGGATTGGTGGTGATATTGGCGAGCGCAATTGAGTTGATGCACGGCGCGGTCGACCCGAGCAGTTCGCCGGCCCAGATCAC
>DAINAJ010000090.1:3365-8866 GCA_036733505.1 Casimicrobium sp. | reverse complement strand
CGCTCAAACTGCACCACGAAGCGCAGTGCAAGCTCGTCAAACGCCACGCGATTTTGGGCGCGCGCATGCAGGTCGAACAAACACATCCATACCAAAAGCTGAGCGCGTTCATTGGTTTCGAGCGCGTGGTTCAATGCTGCGGCCGCGGCGGTGCCGTTGCCGTGCGCGAACATCAATGCCGCGTTTTCCAGCGATGGGCTTAACGCGCCCTCCTCGTTGACCTCAATACGGCCAGCCTGTGGAGCCCAACCGCCAGCATCCGCTTCCGCAAAGCCGCGCGAAATCGTAGTCTGAGGTTCCGCGTCCGATTTCGCAGCACGCGTAGGCTCAAAATCGATGCCGTCATCGCCATTCGGCGTTTGACGTTTCGCTGACTTCGGGAAAATTTTGAAAGCCATAACTAAACGCTACTACGAGGGACGTTAGTTTGCAACGCGGCCACCTTACTGCGCAAGCACCGCATCCACCAAACGGTAGTACAGCCCGGCGGGATCGTCCTTCAGTACTTGCAATTTTCCCGAGAGCGCGACCGCGTCAAAACCGTACCGAACATCAGATTTCGCGCGCACTTCGATCATTGCATCTGGACCCGCAGGCAGGCAAAACGAACAATGGGGTGGCGCGGCAACGAGCAAGAAACGCCGTTGTTTGTCGCCAATATCAAGCGGCATCATGAAACCCTGCACGCGAATCGTTTTACCGTCGAGTGTGGAGACGGCGGGGGCAAACGACGGCACCATTTTGCTGCTTTGTTTGACCAATTCGACCTGGCCCAGCACCCGCCACGACGTAAATCCGGGCTTTTCAGGCAGAAATTGCGAGGCGGGCATCAGCCCCCCTGGCGGTGGGGTGGGCGTAACGGCGTTCGCAGCGAGCGATAACAGCGCAGCAAGGGACGCCGTGGAGAGGAGTCTCACTAAAGGACGAGACATCATTTCAAGCATTCGGATCACCTCGAAGACATCTGCGCAGCTACATCAATAGAAAAGCTGCGCCAAAGAACTGGGATAGTAGCAACAAAAGCGAGCAGCAGCGCCACGGTCAGACCGGCGAGCCACAGCAAAATTCCGTCCGTTGCGTCAATACCAATCCCCGGCAGCACAAATGTAGTCATCGCCCACGCACCAGCCGCGAGCAAGCACCCGGCCAACAAGGCACCCACCAACACCAGCAACAGCGACTCACCAAACACCAAACTCGCGATTCGCAAGCGACTCGCACCCATCGCGCGGAGCAACGCAATTTCGGGTTCACGTCGCGCTAATGCTTGCAGTAGTGCCCCAAGCAGTGATGCCATCGCGGCAAAAATGAGGATTGCTGCAAAGGCCTTGACGACAACGGCCACCCAATCAAAACTCGTCAAGAGGCGCGCCGATTCCATCGCGGGTACGGCCGCCTGCAGGCCGTCGATCGAGTTGATGAATCGCGGCAATGTGGCCATCGCCACTGGGCCACGCGCCTTCACCAACGCGAAGGTCGCCTCAGGCTCTGTGGCGCCGGTGTGGCCCTCGTGCACCAACCAAACGCTTTGCATCGGCGTCACGACCAGTTGATCGATCACGCGCCCAGTCGGCTTCAGGATACCCGTCACTACATACGGATAGGATTCGTGACCGCCAACTTCTTCTGCGCCGTCGCCCATGCCGTGCGCACCGACGAATTGGTCGCCAATTTTAAGTTTCGCCCGCGTCGCAACGGATGCGCCAATCACGGCCTCCAACGGCGCGCTTGGCAGCGCGCCGGACGCAACGGTTGCACCGTAAAAATCCACAAACTCATTGCCCGCGCCGACGATACGCGCCCCCGCCGCGGAATCGCCCATCGCGAGCGGAATGACCTGAGCGACCTGAGGATGGCTGCGCAGCTTCTCGACGTCGGACAGACGAATGTTGCCGTTGGGCACGTCAAGGTAATACACCGCTGTCAACACGTTTTGTAGCGCCGAGCCCTTAGCACCAACGACGATGTCGATGCCCTCCGCTTGGCGACGCGCGTGGCTTTCTAGAACTGATTGCAACCAAACGATGCCCACTGCGCTCGCAAGCCCGAGCGCACATAGCGTGACGGCCAAGGCAAACTGCCACGGCCGTTCGCGTAAAAAGTTGGCAATAAGGCGAACGATCACACTCATTGCGATGCGTCCCGTTCGGACATGCGCGTGCCGAGCGCGGCAAGCAAACGCTCACGCAAACGCGCGTCATGACTCGCAACCAGCGCGCAGCCTCCACCATGGACGTAAGCCGACAGCTGACTGGCGACGGCGACCACGCTTTCAGCATCAAGCGCTGCCGTCGGCTCGTCGGCCAGCAAAAGTTTGGGCTGCGTCACCAAAGCACGCGCTAAATTCACGCGAGCCGACTGCCCCACGGAAATCTCTGCCGGGCGGCGCGTCGCGAGTACTTCAATGTCCAACGCACGCAGCAAGTCGACCGCTCGCGCGCGATCCGCAGCCATCACTTTGCGCGCCAAAGCCACCGGCAACAGCACGTTATCGAGCACGGAAATGCTGTTGATCATGCTGTGCCGCTGCGGCATCCAGCCGACAACGAACGGACGCAGGGCGTCGCGCTCTGCGCCGGTCAACGCCGTGAGCGCTTGGCCGTCAATCACCGCCGCACCAGCGTTCGAGCCGATGGGAATCACGCCGCCAAGCAGATGCAGCAGCGTGGATTTGCCGCAACCCGACGGCCCACGCACCAACAAAAGCTCACCTGAAGTCACCGCGAAGCTCGCAAACGACAGCGACACCTGCGCGTTGTAGCGGTGCGATAAATTGTCGACGGTGAGCAATGCGGCCAAGAATTATCCCGTGGCAAAGAAAAAGCAAAAAGGCCGGAGAACCGGCCTTAATGGGGTACTGTCTACGTGAGACTAGCCTGCGAAGTTTTTGTTCGCAAAGTCCCAGTTCAGGAGCTTGTCGATCAGCGTCTCAACGTACTTGGCGCGCAAGTTTTGGTAGTCGATGTAGTACGCGTGTTCCCACACGTCAATGGTCAACAGCGGCGTTTGGCCCTTGGTCAGCGGCACTTCGGCGTTGCCCGTCTTGACGATTTTGAGGGTACCGGCGTCGGAAACCAACCATGCCCAACCCGAACCGAACTGCGTCACGGCAGCGGCGGCGAAATCGGCTTTGAATTTGTCGTAGCCGCCGAGATCTTTGTCGATCGCAGCTGCGATCGCGCCGGTTGGTTTGCCGCCACCGTTAGGTTTCAGGCTGTTCCAGTAGAACGTGTGGTTCCAGATTTGCGCGGCGTTGTTAAACACGCCTGCCATGTCGGGGTTGCCAGCAGACTTCTTGATGATGTCTTCCAGCGACATCGTGGCCAAATCTTTACCTTCGACCAGTTTGTTGAGGTTATCAACGTAGGTTTTATGGTGTTTGCCGTAGTGGAACGACAGCGTGTTGGCGGAGATCAACGGCTCCAGCGCGTTGTCGGCGTAGGGCAGCGGAGGAAGAGAAAATGGGGCACTCATGGGTAATCCTTTGTGAGCAATCAGAAACGGTATTCGCCATTATGGCGATACGACGCAAATCCTCGAATCAATCGGGGTCATTGCGGCGGCAATGGCGCAGGGCGCGCGTAGCGAAAAATCAATCGCCGTAGAGCTTTTGCATGCGCTCGCGGCGCTCTTGCGCTTCGATGGACAGTGTTGCCGTTGGGCGCGCAATCAAGCGGGCCAAGCCAATCGGCTCGCCGGTTTCTTCGCACCAGCCAAAACTGCCGTCATCAATCATACGAAGCGCTTTGTCTACTTTTTTCAGCAGTTTGCGCTCACGATCACGGGTTCGCAACTCAAGGGTGTACTCCTCTTCCTGCGTGGCGCGATCGGATGGGTCCGTCGCGACTTCGGTGTCACGCAAGTGTTCGCCAGTGTCGGTAGCGTTGTGCAGGATGCTGCTTCTGAGTTCAACCAGTTTTTCGCGGAAGAACTCGAGCTGCTGCTTACTCATGTAATCCGCTTCGGATTGTTTGAGTATTTCAGGCTCGGTTAAACCACCGTAAGTTTTGTGACTGTTCATTGAAAGCACCGGGGCGGTCTTTGCCGCGACCGTTGCCGCCGCCGGCGCAGATTTCACTGCTGACACGGGTTTGCTGGCGGGCGCAGCCTTTGCTGCGGGTGCTGCTTTTGCTGCAGGCGCGGCTTTCGCCTTGCTCGTTGTTGCCATAAAAACTCTACCGTAGCCTTCCTGTCGAATGTGTATCGTAGCCGAGAGTTTCCCGGTTACGCGTCGCCCGCTTACAGAGGAAGCTTGCGGCGCCGGATTATAGCGGGCACGAGATGACAGTCGAGATTTGCTACTTCGCGGCCTCAGAATGTTGACATGACGCGCAGCGCCCAAACGCTGAAAGTTCAATGCCTTGCAACTCAATACCCAGCGGCACATTGAGCGCTGGCGCCGCGACATCTTCCAGACAAATCGTCCGTCCGCACTCGGTGCACTGAAAATGTGCGTGCGCGTTCGGTTTCTCGGGACGGGTAAACGCAAAGCGCATTGCGCGCTCATGTCCGCCCATGTTGGCCACACGGTGCGCCAGTGTGTGCTCTACCAACCAATCGAGGACGCGATACAGCGTGACCCGATCCAAATCGGTTCCGGCCAATTGCGCCTCAATCTCGCTATGCGACAGCGCGCGATCAGCCGCAATCAAGCTGGCGAGCACGTTGCGCCTAGCCTGCGTGTTGCGACCGCCACTTTCGCCGACCAACCGACGCGCCTGCGACAGCGCATCCTCAGCGACGGGCGTCGCAACGCCAGCGAGCTTCGATGCATCGGCGCTGGCACGGCTTTCGTCGGCGGGGTGGTTGTGGTGAGTGCCCATGGTTAAATCCTATCAGTTCGCCCACTCCCGCTCTCGGAAACGCTTTATGGCCGCTGATCTTCATTCGCAAACGCTCACCCTGACCCGCCCCGACGATTTTCACGTGCACTTGCGCGATGACGCCTCGCTGCAAGCCGTCGTGCCTTTCACCGCGCGTCAGTTTGGTCGGGCGTTGGTGATGCCGAACCTGAAACCGCCAGTGAGCACCGTCGCTGCTGCCGCGCTCTATCGGCAGAGGATCGTTGCGGCCACCCCCGCCGGCACCGCGTTTGAGCCGTTGATGACCTTGTATCTCACTGACCGCACTAGCGCCGATGAAGTCGCGCGCGTCGCCGAGAGCCCGTTCGTTGTGGCGTTTAAGTACTACCCCGCTGGAGCGACGACCAATTCCGATTCCGGTGTGACAAGTTTGGCCAATGTCTACCCCGCGCTCGAAGCGATGCAGCGCTTGGGCGTCGTACTCTGCATTCACGGCGAAGTGACCGACCCTGCCACCGATGTGTTCGATCGCGAGGCGATTTTTGTTGAAGGTCCGCTGCAACAAATCGCGCGCGATTTTCCGGCGCTTAAGATTGTGGTGGAACACATCACGACGGCCGAAGCCGCGAGCTTCGTCGCCGCCGCCGGCGCGAACGTCGCCGCCACCATCACGCCGCAACATCTTCTGTACAACCGCAC
>DAINAJ010000090.1:0-3265 GCA_036733505.1 Casimicrobium sp. | reverse complement strand
CACACGCCAAAAACGCCAAAGAAGCCTGCTGCGGCGCGGCTGGGTGCTTCACGTCACACGCGGCGATGGAGCTCTATGCCGAAGCGTTTGACGCTGCGGGCGCGTTGGACAAGCTCGACGCGTTCGCGAGCCAATTCGGCGCCGCGTTCTATGGCTTGCCAAGAAACACTGGCGCCATCAACCTAAAACGCGAAAACTGGACGCCGCCGGATTCGTTCGCGTTCGGCGCAGAAACAATCGTGCCGCTGACCGTTGGCCGCAACCTCGCGTGGCGCGTGACCTCGTAGTTACAGCTTTTAGGCTCTAACGACAGCCTGGCGGTCGACTCGGTCGTTTTTTGCTTTATATCGACTTAACGGAAAAAATGCCTGCAATCGCCGCCTGGCTGTCGTTAGGTGCATAAAGCTGCCACGCGCTCGATAAGTCACAGACCACCCGGCTGCGAATCTCTGCGCGGCGCACAGGCCAGGACTACGCACGCGACGACAACGCGCGCACGCCGACGATCACGCCGAACACCAAAAGCGCGATTCCCGCCATCTCAAGCACGCTCGGCGCCCGCGCGTAAACGATGTACGCGTATCCAAGCGCAGACAGCGTCTCGAACACGATCAATTGCCCCGTGAGCGCGGTCGGCGTGTTTTTGCTGGCGATGTTCCACAGTAGCGTCCCCAGCCACGACGCACCGAATCCGATCACCAAATTGAGCGCCCAAAACTTCGCGGGCTGCGCGCCAAACCACGCACCCGCAAAGCGCGCGTCGCCTGTTGCCTGCAGATAGATCACGGTCGCCGCGAGTCCAACGGCCGCCATAGGCAGCGTCATGAGACCCTGCGCGGTTGCCCACGTCGTGGATGTGTGCGTTGGGTGTGCGCGAAGCCAGCGCGCGTTTTGGATGGGGTACCAGGTCCACGCGGCATTGGCGACCACGGCAAACGCGGCGCCAATCACGTACGCGCTCATCGCTTGTGACGACCCGGCTAATCGCTCAAGCTGGTCCGCGTTCACGCAAAGGAGCCCCGCTCCGATGAGCACCAGCGACGGCAGCAGCCGCGCCCACGAAAACTGCCGGTCACCCAAATTCGACGCCACAGCGATCACGACGGGCAGCGTGCCGATGATGAGCGTCGGCAGCGGTGCGCCCGCGAGCTGAATCGCAGCGGAGAGCGTGAGGTAGTAGATGATGTTGCCGACGATGGAGAGCTTCGTCGCGACCCACCAATCGGCGCGCGTTAGTTTGGTGAGCGCAGCACGCTGCCAGAGCGCAATCGGCAGCGTAACCAGCCCGAACGCGAGATAGCGCCCAAACGTGAGCATCGCCGGCGGGTAGTCGGGCAATAGAAGCGGCGCAACGAAGACTAGCCCCCAAATCAGCCCAGCGCCCAACGCGGCCGCGACGCCGATAGAGAGGTGTTGTTTAGTCATGGCGTCATTTTGCAGCAAGCGCACGACCGTAAAATCAATCAAATCATTCAGGGAGCGCAACATGACAATCAAACTCGTAGGCATCGTCGGTGCCGGAACCATGGGCAACGGAATCGCGCAGGCTTGCGCAGTCGCGGGCGTCGACGCGCTCATGCTCGACGTCAACGCTGCGGCGCTGGAGCGCGGCGTCGCGACCATCAGCGGCAGCTTGGATCGCTTGCTGAAGAAAGAAAAAATTACGCCCGAACAAAAAGCCGCCGCAATGGCGCGCGTAAAGACGACGCAAACGCTCGCGGACTTGGCGGCGTGCGACTACGTGATCGAAGCGGCGACCGAAAACGAAGGCCTCAAGATCAAGATCCTCAAAGATCTCGACGCCGCGTTAAAACCGGAAACGATCATCGCTACCAACACGTCGTCGATCTCGATCACGCAATTGGCCGCAGCGACGAATCGCCCGGATCGGTTCATCGGCATGCACTTTTTTAACCCCGTGCCGATGATGGCGCTGGTAGAACTCATTCGCGGTCTCGCCACGAGCGACGCCACGCTCGCCACGGCGCAAGGCCTCGCCACCTCGCTCGGCAAGACGCCGATCACCGTGAAAAATTCGCCGGGTTTTGTCGTCAATCGCATTCTGTGCCCGATGATCAACGAAGCGATCTTTTGCTTGCAAGAAGGGCTCGCCACCGCCGAAGACATCGACGCTGGCATGAAGCTCGGCACCAACCAGCCGATTGGCCCGCTCGCGCTCGCCGACATGATTGGCCTCGACGTGATGATCGCGGTGATGAATGTGTTTTACGAGGGCTTCAACGATCCGAAGTATCGCCCGGCGCCTCTGCTCAAAGAAATGGTTGCCGCGGGCTACTTGGGTCGTAAAACAGGTCGCGGTTTCTACTCGTACGCAAAGTGAGCGACCCGGCGCAGAAGCTTCGCATCGGCGTCCTCGGTGCCGCCAACATCGCGCGAACGTTCATCACAGCGTTGCGCGGATCGACAAAAGTCGATGTTTGCGCCGTGGCGAGCCGCGACGCTGCGAAAGGTACTGCGTTCGCCAAGGAAATGGGTCTCGCGCAGTCGTTCCCGAGCTACGAGGCAATGCTCGCCGACCCCAGCATCGAGGCCATCTACAACCCGTTGCCGAACAATCTGCACGCCGAGTGGTCGATCAAAGCGGCAAACGCGGGCAAGCATGTGCTCTGCGAAAAGCCATTCGCGGCAAATGCTGCGGAAGTCACCGCGATGCTTGCGGCGGCGCGCGCCAACGAGATCTACGTCGTTGAGGCGTATCCGTACCGTGCGCAACCGCAAACAATCAAACTCGCGGAACTCCTACGAAACAACGCCATCGGCCGCCTGCAGACCGTGCAAGCGTCGTTCGGCTTTCCGCTCGTCGCACCCAACAACATTCGCTGGGACCCGACGCTCGCCGGTGGCGCGCTCATGGACGCGGGCAGCTACCCGGTGAGCCTCGTGCGCTTAATCGCCGGCGAACGCGCGGTGCGTGCGCAGGCTTTTGCGCGGTTCTCGGAGAGCGGCGTAGACCGCACGCTCATGGGCACGCTCGAATTCGCGAGCGGCCTCATCGCCCAAATCTCCTGTAGCTTCGGCACGGCGCGCCATCGTCGCGCGTTCATCGTTGGCGACGTTGGCACGATAGACACGACCTACTTCAACGACACCGGCGCAGAGTTTCCGCCACTCGTGCACATCACGCGCGGCAGCGGCTGGGACGCAGCGCGCGAGACCATCGAATGCGCTGCGACGCCGGGATTTTTCGCGCAAGGCGAAGCGTTTCATGACCTCGTGCGCCACGGCTGGGGCGCGTGGCCCGGCG
>DAINAJ010000089.1:9546-13117 GCA_036733505.1 Casimicrobium sp. | reverse complement strand
CGACGCTGATGGCCATGCAGCGCTCGCCCGCCGAGCCGTATGCCGAACCGACAAGCGCGTCAACGACTTGATCGATGTCCGCATCGGGCATCACGACCATGTGATTTTTCGCGCCGCCGAGTGCCTGCACACGTTTGCCGTTACGAGCGCCGGTTTCGTAGATGTAGTTCGCGATCGGCGTCGAGCCGACGAACGAAATCGCGCGCACATCCGGGTGGGCGAGCAGGGCGTCAACGGCTACTTTGTCACCTTGCACGACATTGAAAATGCCGTCCGGCAAACCGGCTTGCTTCCATAAGTCCGCCATCATCAGCGCGGGCGTTGGGTCGGTGGGTGACGGCTTCAGAATGAACGCGTTGCCGCACGCAATTGCGACCGGGAACATCCAGCCCGGCACCATGCACGGGAAGTTAAACGGCGTAATGCCCGCTACAACGCCCAGCGGCTGGCGCATTGTCCAGTTGTCGATGCCCGTCGACACTTGATCGGTGAAGTCGCCCTTCAAGAGTTGCGGAATGCCGCACGCAAACTCTACGACGTCAATCGCGCGCGAGACTTCGCCTTGTGCGTCGGTAAACACCTTGCCGTGCTCGGCGGTGATGGCGGCGGCGAGCGCGTCTTTATGCTGGTTGAGGAGCTCCAAGAACTTAAAGATGACCCGTGCCCGGCGAATCGGCGGGGTGTCGGCCCACGCAGGGAACGCGGCGGCGGCGGCCTTGACGGCGGCGTCAACTTCGGCCTCATCCGCGAGGGCAACCTTGCGTGCTACTGCGCCGGTGGCGGGGTTGTACACATCTTGAAAGCGACCGGAGTGTCCCGCGACGGTCGCGCCGCCGATGTAGTGGCCGACGTTGGTGTTGGAAAGGTATGCGGATAGATGACTCATGATTACTTTCGAGAACTGTGATGTCTGTTGTGGCGTGGCGACGCTACTTGCGGGCGCGTGGCGTGACCCCTAATTTTCGCGCTTTATGAGCGCTATCGACTTGGCCGTGCTCGAAATTGAGCGACACTTGCGTGAACATTGTGTCGCGTAACTCGCTGATGCAAAGTGACGTTAGCAATCCGACAGCGAAAAACAATAAAATTCGGAAATAAGTTCCACGATATGAAATTAAAGCACACATAAGGCGGACCCACCCATGCCAGACATCACCAAAGCGACGCAAACGCTCAAAGAAGCCGCGCTCGAATATCACCGCAGTCCGCGCCCGGGCAAGCTGGAGATTTCGGCGACCAAAACGATGACCAACCAGCGCGACTTGGCGCTGGCGTATTCGCCAGGCGTGGCTTTCGCCTGTGAAGAGATCGTGCGCGACCCCGCCGAGTCGTACAACCTCACCGCGCGTGGCAATTTGGTGGGCGTCGTCACCAACGGTACGGCGGTGCTGGGCCTTGGCAACATCGGGCCACTCGCGGCCAAGCCGGTCATGGAAGGCAAGGCGGTTCTGTTCAAGAAATTCGCCGGTATCGATTGCTTCGATATTGAAATGAACGAATCCGATCCCGACAAGCTCGTCGAACACATCGCGGCGCTGGAGCCCACGTTCGGCGGCATCAACCTTGAAGACATCAAGGCGCCGGAATGTTTCTACGTAGAGAAAAAACTCCGTGAGCGCATGAAGATTCCGGTCTTCCATGATGACCAACACGGCACCGCGATCATCGTCGGCGCGGCAGTGACGAATGGCCTTCGTGTCGTCGGCAAAAAGCCGGAAGAGGTGAAGCTGGTGTGTTCGGGTGCGGGTGCTGCGGCGCTGGCGTGTTTGGACATGCTCGTTGCCATTGGCATCAAGATCGAAAACATTTGGGTGTCGGACATTAAAGGCGTGGTCTACGAAGGCCGCGTCGAAGAGATGGACGACAACAAAGCGCGTTACGCAAAGAAGACCGCGCTGCGCACCGTTGATCAGCTGCTTGACGGTGCCGACGTATTCCTCGGGCTCTCGGCCGCGAAGGTGCTCAAGCCCGAATGGCTCGGCAAGATGGCGAAAGATCCGTTGATCCTCGCGCTCGCTAACCCCGAGCCGGAAATCATGCCTGACCTCGCGAAAGCCGCGCGTCCCGACGCGATTATCGCGACCGGCCGTAGCGACTACCCGAATCAAGTAAACAACGTTCTCTGCTTCCCGTTCATCTTCCGCGGCGCGCTCGACGTGGGCGCGACCACCGTGAACGAAGCGATGAAAGTGGCCGCCGTCAAGGCGATTGCCGACCTGGCGATGGCCGAGCAAAACGATCAGGTCGCCGCTGCCTACGGCGACACCACCGCGCTCTCGTTTGGCCCGGAATACTTGATTCCAAAACCCTTCGACCCGCGCCTCATCGTGCGTATCGCGCCAGCGGTGGCCAAGGCCGCGATGGACTCCGGCGTCGCGGCGCGTCCGATCAAAGACTTTGATGCATACAAGCAGCAGCTCGCGCAGTTTGTGTACCACTCCGGCGCGGTTATGAAGCCGATTTTCGATGCTGCACGTAAACAACCGCGTCGCGTGGTGTTCTGCGAAGGCGAGGAAGAGCGTGTAATGCGCGCGGTGCAGGTCATTATTGATGAGCGCATTTGCAAGCCGATCGTGATCGCCCGACCCGCGGTGTTCGAGAAGCGTCTTGAGCGCTTCGGTCTGCGCATGCGGCCCGGCGTCGACATCGAACTCATCAACCCGGAGAGCGATTCACGTTATCGCGACTACTGGCAAGAGTATCTGCGTCTGACGCAGCGCAGCGGCGTTAACCAACAACTCGCGAAGATCGAGATGCGCCGTCGCCTCTCGCTGATCGGCGCGATGATGGTGCGGAAAGGCGATGCTGACGCGATGATTTGCGGCACATACGGCACGCACGACATTCACCTGCGCTACATCGACCAAGTGCTCGGCCTGCGCAAGGGCGCGCATGAGTACGCCGCGATGAACGGCTTGATGTTGCCCGGCCGTCTGTTGTTCCTCGTCGACACGCACGTCAACTACGACCCCACCGCAGAGCAGCTGGCCGAGATCACAGTGATGGCGGCGGAAGAGCTGCGTCGCTTTGGTATCACGCCGAAGGTCGCGCTGCTGTCGCACTCCAATTTCGGTACGTCGAACGCGCCTTCCGCCGTGAAAATGCGCGAAGCGCTCGCGCTCATTCGCGCACGCGAACCCAAGCTCGAAGTCGACGGCGAAATGCATGGCGACTCGGCGCTTGACGAGGAAATGCGAAAAGGTCTGATTGATTCACCGTTGACCGGTTCGGCAAATTTGCTGGTGTTCCCGAATATCGACGCAGCAAACATTGCGTACAACCTGCTTAAGACCGGTGCCGGCAACAACGTTGCCATTGGCCCGATCTTGTTGGGTTGCGCGAAGCCTGTGCACATACTCACGCCAAGCGCAACGGTGCGCCGCATCGTGAACATGGCTGCGCTTGCCGTGGTTGACGCGAACAACGCGCGGTAACGTTCGCCGTCTGTGGGAGCGGGCTTGCACGCTCCCACAAAATTTGCCCCTATCTGTGCACAATCAAGAAACGCCCAGCCCATGGATGCAGCAACACGCGCATCTAGTGCGTCCAGACGCGTCGCTGCTTGACGTAG
>DAINAJ010000089.1:2460-9446 GCA_036733505.1 Casimicrobium sp. | reverse complement strand
TGGATGCAGCAACACGCGCATCTAGTGCGTCCAGACGCGTCGCTGCTTGACGTAGCTTGCGGTTACGGCCGCCATGCAAAATTTTTTGCAGCGCGCGGCATCCACGTCACCGCCGTTGATCGCGATGCGGCCGCGCTGGCATCGCTCGCGGGCGTCGCAAACGTGACGAGCGAGGTGCGCGATCTAGAAAACGATCCGTGGCCATACGCTGCGGATTCGTTTGACGCCGTCGTCGTGTGCAACTACTTGTGGCGACCAACACTAGCGACGCTTCTCGACTGCATTCGCCCGCGCGGGGTGTTGCTTTACGAGACCTTCATGGATGGCAACGAGACGTACGGAAAACCGTCACGGCCGGACTTCCTGCTGCGGCCAGAAGAGCTGGTTACTCACGTCGCACTCGACTTTGAAATCGTCGATTTCACGCAGGGACTCGAGCGAACGCCTGACGGGAAAATTTTCGCGGTCAAGCAAAAGATAGCTGCAATCAAAAAGACTTAGCGGCCTTAGAACGATTGCATTTGCCACTGATTTCACGGATTACACAGATATTCTGGCTGCACAATCTGTGTTCATCTGTGTAAATCTGTGGCAAAAATACTTCACAGACGGCCCACGCCTAAGTTGACACGAGCCGCCCACCGTCCACGCGAGCTTTGCCGGCACGTAGCGCTTCGGCCACCAACCAATCCGCGAACGCCTCGTCACTCATCTTGAAGAACTGTGCGTTGTAGTCGCGGTGCACGCCGATGCGATTGACGTAGCTTGGCAAATCGGCGAGCAGCATCTGTTCCCGCCACATCAGCGAATAAATAAACATGCCCTTCACCACGTTTCGCACGATGCGCATGTCGTCCGCCGCGAACGCTTCTAGCTTGTCGCTGGCACGTTTGAGCGCGCCGGAAAAGTCGGTAAACATCGGCCCGTGACCCGGAATCACGAGCGCTACGTCTAGCTCGGCCAAGCGCTTAAACGTCGCGCGTTGCGCAGCCAATGGCCTCGGATCAATCGCCTGCGGAACGACGAAGCCAAAACCGTTTTCCCACAGCGCGTCGGCTGAAATTAAGACACGCAGCTTCGGCGAATACAAAACGAGCGATCCCATGTCATGCCCCGGTGTCGCAATCGCTTCCCACGCCTCACCGCCGAGCGAGACCGTTTCGCCCGCCGCAATCACTGCGTCCCAAGCGAACCGTTCGGCCTCTTGATCGGCGTACGACAGCATTTGGTCTGGTGCGTCCCAGTTCACTAGGGCGGGTTGCTCATCCAGCGGAATCGTGATTGAACAGCCGGGATGCGCGCGTTGAAGCGCGGCGTTGCCGCCAATATGGTCGCTGTGAATGTGTGTGTTGATGATGCGTTCAAGTGGCAGGTCACCCCAGTCGGAAAGAACGTCGCCGACTTTCTCTAGCGTGACGTGGTTGAACTTTCCGTAGCCGGTGTCAACGAGCGTCGCCGCGTCGGAGTCACGAAACATGACGTGATTGGCAGCGAGCCAATCGCGCTCGATGAATCGAATCGTGTCCGGGAGCTTCACCATCATTCGCCAGAACCCAATAAATGCGCAGCAAAACCTTCGCGTTCAAGCTCGCGCAGCAAATGATTGACGTGTTCGCGATCACGCGTCTCCAAGGTCAATTCAATCTCGGTCGATTTCACGCTAAACACACCGAACAAACGCTGATGTTCAACGTCCACCACATTCGCTCCCGCGTCACCCACCGCCTTAGTGAGCTTCGCTAGCGATCCTGCCACGTCCGGAACTTTCACGCGTACGCGAATGAGCCTGCCTTCGCGCACCAGGTTGCGCATGAGAATGCTCGCCAAAATGCGCGTGTCGATGTTGCCGCCACATAGCACAATGCCCACTGTTTTGCCTTTGAACTGCTCGCGGTGTTGCAACAGCGCAGCGACCCCGGTTGCGCCCGCGCCTTCGGTCACCGTTTTTTCGATTTCGATCAGCAGGGCGATCGCTTCTTCAATCGTCGATTCGTCAACAAGCAACACATCCTTCACCAACGCCCGCGCAATCGTCATCGGCATTTCGCCCGTGTCGCGCACTGCCAAACCTTCGGCAATCGTTTCCGTGCCCACGTTCACCGCTTCGCCACGTAATCGCTGCGACATCGCCGGGAACGTTTTAGATTCAACGCCAATGATCTCGATGCTCGGCTTCACACCACGCGCCGCGACCGCACAACCGGCGATCAGACCGCCGCCACCGACAGGAATAATGAGCGTGTCGAGCTGTGGCGCGGCTTCGAGCATTTCGAGCGCGAGTGTGCCTTGCCCTGCGATGATGTATGGATCGTCGTACGGGTGTACGAACACGAATTGATGTTCCGCTGCCAATGCGCGGGCGTGCTGCGAAGCTTCCGCCAATGTGTTGCCGAAGAGCACCACCTTTGCGCCGTGGCCCTCGGTGTTGCGCACTTTCACGAATGGCGTGTATGCGGGCATCACAATCGTCGCGGGAATGCCAAGCCGCCCGGCGTGATACGCCACGCCTTGCGCGTGGTTGCCCGCGCTCATCGCGATCACGCCACGCGCTTTTTCTGCAGCCGTGAGCGAGAGCAATCTGTTCAACGCGCCGCGTTCTTTGAAGCTCGCAGTGAACTGCAAGTTCTCAAACTTGAGCCACACCTCACAACCGAAAATGCGCGACAGTGTTTTTGAGTGAAGACACGGCGTGTGTTGCACCGCGCCAGCAATTTTGTCGCGTGCGGTTTGGACATCATCGAGTGTGACGGGGAGAGGGGAAACTGCGTTCATGGCTCGATTGTATGGGCGCTGCGGAAGATTTACGGGGGCAGTAGCCAGGCTCTGTGGGAGCGGGCTTGCCCGCGATGTTTTGTGTGCTCCTCCACCGGGTTGCGAATCGCGGGCAAGCCCGCTCCCACAATGAAGTGATGGCGCAACGCCACGCGTAGAAACCTCGGTTTCGATAGGTGAGATTCGCTCGCCTTCACGCTAGCATGCACACATGAAAACCTTCAAGAAAGTCCTTCTGTGGCTCGCCGCGATTCCGCTGGTGCTGATCGCTGCTGTGGTTGTAGTGCAGACCTACTACGCGCTAACGCCCGTTCCTTTGTCCAAGCAGGCAGAAGAACTCAACGCGCGTGCCGCGAAGCTGCCGACGGTTACTGAGAATGGGTATCGTGTGTACGGGTTGCTTGCGCCGCAGGGGCAAGATCCGATTGTGTATGGAAAGTGCTTGGTAGCAATGGATAAGCGCAGATGGGATGAAGAAGAGGCGCGCGGGTCCGATGTTCCCTCGATGGACGACCAACCTGCATGGGACGCCTACTTGAAATCACTCTCCGAGCGCTTAACTGAGCTCAGTCAGACTTGCCTTGCTGGAGGAACTCCGCTCGCGATGCCCGAGGCGCTTTCGAACACTCGAATCAAGATTGGCATGCCGAACGAAAGTTGGCGGACCCTCGCTGATGCAACACCCGATTCAACCCTGATCGCGCGAGCCAGTGCGGGACTGGCTGATGGGCCGCGCCGGCTTGGGGCTGACATTAAGTCTCCTGTCCCACTTATGAGCAGTTTGATTGCGTTTCAAAAATGGCGCATCTCAAGTGGCGTACTGGCGTGGGAGAGTGGTGATCGAATGTCGGCCATCGGATCGTGGGCCACTGACCTGGGCCATTGGGGTGCGTCCGCAGATGGGTCGTTGCTTGAATCGATGCTCGCCGTTAGCGCGCAGACTCAGATTCTCGTCGCAATGCAGACCCGAGTGTCGAGCGTTGACCGCATGGACGAAGCGACCGCGCTTGCCGCTCGCGAGGCGATCCGTCCAGTCGAAAAAATGTCGCACGCGATCGCTGAGTCGATGGTTTGGGAGTGGAAGCTTGGGTCGTCTACTCTGGCGACAGCTGCCGCCAGCCCGACCCTCGGCGCCCCTTTCGGCGGGCAACGCAACTTCGTGCAACGTGCGACCGCCCGCGTTGCTGCGCTCACGTTCGACGGCGGCGATACTCTTAGTCGACTGGCGGAAACGAATCTGTGGACACAAGACGCACTGCGCAAGACAGCAGAAGGGAAGGCGGCACCTGACATGCCGCTGGAATGGGCTGCGTTTGGCTGCACGACCGAGGGCGATTGGGGCTTGCTATGTTTGCCATTTATGCGCAACCCCATCGGGCGAGTCTTAGTGGCTATCGGCGCTCCGCAGTACACAAGCTACGGCACCCGCGTCGCCGATCTGCGAAATCTCGCCTCTGCCACGCGTCTAACCATTGAAGCGCGCCGTCGTGGCTTGTCGGGTGACGCGCTTGCAGCGTTCGTCGCGAACGCGCCGGCAGACATGCGCGACGTGTTCACTGGCAAGCCCTTCGAGTACGACGCGGCGAAGAAAGAATTGCGCCCAGTGTTGCGCGAGAAAAACACGGTGCTCGGTGAAAAAGGGCCGTACGCGTTGCCTCTGTAACGGCGGCGGTCTCCGCAAATTGGTGCCCAGAATGCCGCGCGGCTGACCTAGGTCAAACCCGCTGCGGCTTCGCTATGAAACGCTTGCGAGCATTCAAACTGCCAGCACGAGTTTCACCATGTCGCACTCCTCCCTGACCATCATTCGCGAAGAGCACGCGGCGCTCGCAGCGATGCTTCGCTCGTTGTTGCTCATGGTTGAGCGCGGGCCGAAGCACGACACCGACACGTTTTTTTCTGTGCTGCGCGCGATGCTTTTCTACGTCGATGAATTTCCGGAACGCCTGCATCACACCAAAGAAACAGACCTGTTTTTCCCCAAGCTCCGCGGCGGTTCGGCGGAGGTGGACGCCGCGATTGATCGCCTTGATCGTGAGCACGCGAGGGGCGAAGCGGCGATTCGTGAATTGCAGCATTTGCTCGTTGCGTGGGAGATGATCGGCGAGACGCGGCGCGGCGCGTTCGAAGGCGCGTGCATTCGCTACGTGAATTTTTATCTGGATCACATGCGCACCGAGGAGATGGTCGTGCTGCCGTCCGCCGAAAAGCGCCTGAGCGAGGCCGACTGGGCAGAGCTCGACGAAGCGTTCGCCACCAACCGTGATCCGCTCACCGGAAAATACCCGGCCGACCCAGCTTACGAACGATTGTTCGCGCAGATATTGTTGAAAGCGCCAGCGCCGATCGGCGTGGGAGAAGACGTTTAACAGCTTTTCTGCGTAAACGACAGCCAAGCGGTCGCTGCAGGCTGTTTTTATAGATAGTCAACAATACGAAAAAAGTGCTTGGAACCGTAGCCTGGCTGTCGATAGCGGGTGAAAGGTGTTTAGGCATTCGTTGGACGACCTCAGCGGGGGAACCTAGTTGCTCGTGGTCGCAGCACCGAGCGACGCCAAGTCGTCGCCTACTGCGTCAGGTGCTTTGTCGCTGCGACGCCGACGACTCATTTCTTCACCGGCGCGCGCAGCAGCGAAATCGCGAGCCCGCCCAACACCAAGACCGCCAAGCCCAACACGGCCCAGAGCAGCGTTGATTTGTTGATCCACGATGGCATAGCCGACGACGTTGCCGCACCGCTTCCGGTCGTGTCGGTTCCACCCACTGCAATCGCCTGAAGCACTGGCAGCGCGTACTCCGCGCCGCTCACGTAGCCGGGCATGACCGTCGCGACGGGCAACGCTGCCGACACGAGCGCGGACTTGCCCGATGCGACGACAAACGGGCCACTCCCGGACGCGACAAACACGGCGTGTAGCGGCGGATATTCGAGCGCAAGCGTGAGCGGCACACCGGCCAAGCGATACCCAGCGTGCGGTTCAACGCGAACATGCATGTCGAGCGGCGCGCTGAGCGCGACGGACGGGTTCGTATTGCTACCGCTCGCGCTCGCAGTGTTGAGCCGATAGACCACCGTGCTCGTGACACTTCGCCACGGGTCGCCAGCGCGCGATCGCGTGAGGATGCGCACGGGCATCAGCGCGTTCGGTGCGCTCGTCTGCAAGTGCATCGCGCTCGCGCGCAACCCGGACGAGAGCGTCCATTCGACGGCCTCGTCGGTCGCGTTGCTCGGCGCGCCGTGTTCCACCCGCAGCGGTGCGACAGCCGCTACCGCATTCGCGCTAACGATTTGCAACGCATCTATCGGTAACGGCGCTGCGCCAGACCACGTGAGCCGCACGTAGTGATTCTTAAGCGATTGTGCACTCGCCAACACAACGCGGCGGCTCGACGGCGCTCCCGTCCCAAAATCAAACACCGGCGCGTCACTCGCGAGCGTGCGCCACGTTTTTAGATCGGTGCTCGCATCGAGCGAAAGTTTTACGATGCTGCCAACTGGAAGCACGCCCGTGAGATCCACCGCGCGCACATCTCCTTCGATGCTTCGTGTGTCGAACAACAAGCCGCGCGCTTCGCGTGTTGCGGCGGTCGGTCCGGCGGTGCCTGAATATTCGATCACGCGGCCTTTGGGGCCTTCTTCGATGCGCAGCGTCGGTGTGGAAGCGCTGGTTGATTCAAGCGCGTAGATTGGTAGCGCCGGTAGCTTCGGACCAATCGTTTCTGTGCCCTGCGGCGTTTGTGCGGCGGCGTTGATGAGCGCGAACGGCAGCAGCGCGCCCGACGCATTGAACACACGTATATCCGCGCCATCAACGCTACGCATTGCGGCTAGTGACGCGGCTGGCAGCGCAACGCGAACGATGGACGAACCGGCGGGCGCGCTAACGGTCGCGCGCGCTGAAAAATCACTCACGTTCTGTGCCGCGCTTGGCAGGGCACACGCGAGCGCAACGAGGGCCGAACTGGCTACGCGCTGCAACAAAGATTTAGCTTTTCTCATCACCGCTCTCCATCTATTTGTCGGTTTTCGCTGCTTTGTCCGCTGGTGGCATTGGCGCGAAATAGCCGACCGCCACCATCAAAACGCCGACGCCAATGAACGCCACGATGCGCTCGCCGCCGCCCGAATTCGCAAGGTCAATAAGCAACAATTTGAGCACCGTCAGCGCCAAGAGCGCCGCGCCCGCCTGCCACACCACGCGCAGCCCTTTGCG
>DAINAJ010000089.1:0-2360 GCA_036733505.1 Casimicrobium sp. | reverse complement strand
GCCCAAACGCGCGGCAAGGTGAGCGCGAGCATCACGAGCGTGCTGGCGACAAGCATGATCACATGCGCCCAATCGGTGTGGCGCAACTCGGCCGCAACGATCACGCGGTTGAGGAAGCCGCCGATCAGCAGTACCACGAGCAGCGTGTTCCCAATGTGCACGATGCGCCACCAACGTTGTGGCGACAGCGCATCCACATTGCGCAGCATGTAGAGATGCAACGCAAAACACAGAGGCCACAACAACAAGTCGAGCCACAAACTAGCGCGCGAAATGAACACGATTTGGATAGCTGCGCAGAACAACAGAAACGGCAGAACCGCAAGCGTCGGGTAACGCGCGCTCGTCCAACCGGTTTTCTTCCACGCGAGAAACGCCGCGAAGGTGATCGCCGTCCCGCTAAATGTGAACCACGCAAGACGCGCTGCGTCACCAAGGTTTAGCGACGAAGCCAACACTTCATTCCACACGCCGTAGAGCACCCACGCGAACCCGACGAGGAAGAAGAGCGTGCTGGCAGCGGTCGTAACGGTCACGCTTGTCGCAGCGTTGATCGCACTCGCCGCGCGCGACTCCAAGGAACCGGCGTCGCCGCCGGTACCAATCAAATCACGTTCGTGGTGAGCCTGTCGAACCATGAACGCCTCATCACCCTGAACAGTCGCGCGAAACTTCCACCATGAGATCAGAAGGCCGCCGATCGCAAGCATCAACGCACCCACAAACTCGCTGTTCGCAAACGCGATGCTGGGATGCACAGAAGCATGCTCGAACGACTGCGCAAACGCCATTGCGGCAAGCAGTTGCATCGCCGCGCCAAACGCCTGGCCCATCCACCGACCTTGCTTAGAAGCCAACCAAAACACACCCGCGCCTTCGATGGCCCAGACCGCCGCCGTGAGTCGCCCATCGAGTGCGAGCGGCACGGCGAGCGTCGCGAAAACGAGCGCGAGCGCCGCGTAGCTGAGCGTCAACCATTGAGCTACAGGCTGCGTGCGGCTACGCACGAAGAACGCGAGCAACACATAAATCGCACTCGCGATCACCGCCGAAATTGCCGCGCCGTATTCGTAGTGCGCCACGAGCTGCGTCTGCAATGCAAAGCTCACGATGGGTGCGCCAAAGATCAACATGCCGTCGAGCGGTTTGTTCGCCTTGCTCGAATGGCGCAACGCGTAGAACAAGCCGATCAACACGTAGATCACGAAGAACGCGATGAGAAACGGCTGCGTCGAGGCGTAATGCGTTGGGTTGTATTTCAAAACCCCCCACAGCGTCGCGACAAGGAAGGTCGACACGAAGCCGAGCAAATTCAGCACACGCCACGCGCGGAGCCACGCGACGACGCCGATCGCGACGTTGAGCAACAAGTAGTACGAGAAGAGGGCCACGTGATTGCCCTCGCCGGTCGAAAGCAAAATCGGCGTCGCGAACGCACCCGCGAAACCAACGAGCGCAAGCGGTTGTTTGTCTTGCAACAACGCGAGCAATGTGGAGAGCGCACACACAAGCGCCATCAACAAAAAAGCAGCCATCGGTGCGATGAACGCATAAAGTTTGAACGCGGCAAACACGGTCAAGTACAACACCGCCACGCCCAAACCTTGCAGCAGCACCGCGTAGTTATTGCGCTTCACGTCGTCCGTATGGGCACGCGTTAGACGAAAGCCTTGCGCCAGCAATCCAATGCCCACCATGCCGATGCCCGCAAGCCGAAGCTCGGGCGGAAACAACGAATTGTCCGCCGCCCATTTCGCGAGAAACGCGAGCCCGATGAACAGCACGATTGCGCCTACGCGCGCCACCGTATTGCCACCGAGCAACCACGCTTTTGCTTTCGCGAGCGCGGTGCTGATCACGTCGGGATCGTTCGGTGTTGATTTGGATTGGTGCAGAGCGTCGTAGTTTGCGGATGCGTAGGCCGCTGGTTGCGGAGCCGCTTCGGCCTGTGCGCTCGGACTCGTGGCCTCCAGCGGCGAGTTGTTTACGTTGGGCGGGCTCGTCGTGGATGGGGCGGACGTGGACGATAAACTCTCTGCCGCCGCGTTCAGTGTTGCTGAAACCGGTGCAGCCTCCGCGGCCATTAGCGGGAACGCAGGCGGCGTTTGCTGCGACTCGGCCAGTGGTATCGGCGCACGCTGCTGCGCAGATATGTCAGACTGACGATCAAGCCCCGCGCGCTTAGTCCACGCCGTGATTTCGCTACGAATAGATTTGCGCAACGTCCAACCGGCCAACGCACCGAGCAACGCGCCCGCGAACAAGTTCCAATCGCCCCAACGCGAAGTCAGAACACTAAGAATCGCGCCCCAAATGGCACCCCATAAGATCATGATCAAGTCCTCGCCCGAGAGGGCAGT
>DAINAJ010000088.1:10951-13193 GCA_036733505.1 Casimicrobium sp. | reverse complement strand
TTCGTGGACAAGCGAAAACCTGACTTTAAGAACAAATAGGTTAGGTAAGCATCGCGTGACGCAACGAGTTTTTGGATTCGCAGGGTGGTCCGGCAGCGGTAAAACGACGCTCATTGAGCAAGTCATTGCGCATCTTTCGTTGAAAGGGGCGCGCGTGGCGTTGATTAAGCATGCGCACCACGCGTTCGACGTCGATCATCCGGGCAAAGACTCGCACCGTCACCGGGCGGCGGGTGCGTCGGAAGTGCTGATTTCGAGCGGCACGCGCTGGGCGCTGATGAATGAGCTGCGCGGCGCGCCGGAACTGACGCTGGCGCAATGTTTGCAGCGGTTTAGCCCGTGCGATCTCGTTATCGTCGAGGGCTACAAACGCGAGCCGATGCCAAAACTTGAAATTTGGCGGGCGGAACTCGGCAAGCCGCTGCTTTTCCCCACCGACCCGCACATCGTCGGACTGGTGTCAGATGATGCACTGCCTGATTCCATTCGCGAGCCCGCATTCGCGCGATTTGGGTTGAGTGCGATTGCCGACATCGCAGACTTCGCTGTGGCGCACGCCTTATCGATCTAGCGATGCGCCAGCGGCGTGCGCTCCATTTGGGTGCGTTTCTGGCATTTTTGGCTCGGATGCAACATTTTCTGTCGGGATCAGTCTGAACTTGCTGCGGTGCAGTGTCCACGTGTTGACACTGCGGGGTTGCTAGCGGAAGATGATGGTCATGAATTCGTTCAAGTTGCCAGTTTTAAAGCTTTCTCGGCGCGCGGTAGCGTGCGCTGCGGCGCTGGTGTTGGCGTTCCCAGTCGTCGCGCAAGAGGGCGGTTATTTTTCCGGAATTCGCCTTGGCAGCGGCAATAAGGCTTGGAGTTTTGCCGCACCGGGACTGAAACTCGGGCAAGCATTGGAATTTTCCCGCTCCGGCAGCTCGCTCGAACGCACGAACACCGCTTTTGGCGGCTATCAGTTTGAGAATGGCTTTGCGGTGGGGGCTGCGCTTAACTCGGAGCCGTGGATAGCCAATGTCGGGAATTCGGGTGTAGGTCTTAAGTTTGATGGTTTGCGCTGGGCCGACCACCGGCCCAACGTAAACGTAGACGTTGTATCCGCCTTCAACTGGCACAGTTCCCTTTCCGTATTCGGCAAGTTGGGTGTGGGACGTGTGGACAACCGTGGCGTGCCGGACTGGAGCATCGGCGCGTTGGGTTCGCAGGATCGGCCAGCGATTTCGTACGGTGTGGGCGTACGTTACGACCTCACACCGCGGTTCGGACTGAAGCTCGAGTTAAGTCGCGGCACTCGGTTTGGCGTGGATCGCTTGCGCACGGACAGCGATGTCGATGCCGTCAATTTCGGCTTACGCTGGACTTTCTAATCGCGCGAGCTGTTAATGGCGCTCGAGCCATAGAATCTCTGCATGACGATTCAATTAGTTTTCTTGGCACGGCTGCGTGAGCGCTTTGGCGCTTCCCGCGAAGTACTCCCGTATAGCTCGAATCTAGCCACAGTCGCGGATTTGTTGCAAACGTTGCGCGAACGCGGCGGGAATTTCGCCATTGAACTTGCTGCGGACAAAGCGTTTCGCGTCGCGGTTAATCAGGATGTTGTCGAACTGAACCATCCGATAGCCGCGGGCGACGAAGTGGCAATATTTCCGCCCGTGACTGGAGGCTGAAATGGCGTGCGTCATTCGAGTGCAGGAAGCAGACTTTGACGTCGGTGCCGAAATTGGATCACTACGAAGCGGCAATCCCGGTATAGGAGCCGTTGCAAGCTTTATCGGCTGTGTGCGCGACATGAACGAGGGCGACAACGTTGGCCTCATGTACCTTGAGCACTATCCCGGGATGACCGAGCGGTCGCTCGAAAAAATATGCGCAGAGGCTGCGGCGCGGTGGGATATCTTGGACACGCTGGTCATTCATCGCGTGGGCGAATTGCGACCACTCGACCAAATCGTGTTTGTTGTGGTTACTAGCGCGCATCGAGGGGAGTCGTTTGCGGCGTGCGAATTCATCATGGACTACCTGAAGACAAAAGCTCCGTTCTGGAAGCGGGAGTCCACACCAGGCGGCGAGCGATGGGTGGAGGCCCGAGCGAGTGACGATGCCGCCGCCGAGCGGTGGAAGCAACCATCGTGACCCTCGAAACGTCCGCATTGTCGGACGTTGCGCTGATTGGTTTGGATTGGGGCTCGACCAATCTGCGAGCGTACGCATTTGCAGCCAACGGTGAGGTGATCGACAC
>DAINAJ010000088.1:0-10851 GCA_036733505.1 Casimicrobium sp. | reverse complement strand
TGCCCGGAACGCACAGCAAATGGGTTGAGTTGCGCGACGGCGTTGTGCACAGTTTCGCTACGTTTATGACCGGTGAGATGAACGCGCTAATTCGCGGACAGAGTTCGATGGCGGCGTTGTTGAAAGACTCACCCAACGCGGCCGACTTGCCAGCATTTGACTTGGGTGTTAATTACGCTCGCGCCGGCGCAGCGTCGTGGTTACACGATCTTTTTGTGTTGCGCGCGTCGGTGGTGTCTGGTCAGAGATCCGCCGCAGAGATTAGTACCGTGTTCGCGGGCTGGCTGCTCGGTTGTGAGTTCGCCGCCGCGCTTTCTATGTATCCAAATGCGCGCAAAATTTCTTTGATCGCTAGCCCAAATTTGGTGCCTTGGTACGAGCTGGCCGCAACGCGTTTCGCACTCGACTGCGAGGTGCTCGATGCGGGCACCGCGACACCACGCGGCCTGTGGCACATCGCGCGCGCATTGATTGACGACAACTAGGACTACTGATTGCGCGGCCTACAATGAGTCATGGCTCAGCACAAACTCAGTAAACTCTTCGAACCCGAATCGATAGCCGTCGTAGCAGCGTCTGAACGAGAGGGTAGTCTGGGGAGGGCCGTATGGCAGCGCCTGCGTGCGCATCCTTATACGGGGCGAAGCTACGCCGTCAACCCGAAACACAGCACAGTGTTTGGTGACGTGTGTTACGCCAAGATGACCGACTTGCCCGAGCGCGTTGATCTCGCGCTCGTTGCGGCTCCAGCGAATGCGTGTGCGCAAATCATTCGAGACTGCGGCGCTAGTGGCTGCCAGTATGCATTGATTTTGTCGCATGGTTTCGGTTCCGGCATGGAGCCCGAGCATCTCGCACTAACGCAAAAACTTGCGGATGTCGCGCGCGAGTCACGTGTTCGATTGATTGGCCCCAATGCGCGCGGATTGTTGCGTCCTCGCATAGCCTTGGATGCATCGGCGATGACCGACGTCGACACGATGCCATCGGCTGGCTCGCTCGCTGTGATGTCGCAGTCGGGCGCGTGGCTCTCGATTCTTCGCGACTTCGCGGCCGGTTCGTCGATTGGTTTCTCGAGTCTACTTTCGCTTGGCGCGTCGCTTGATTTGGACTTTGGCGAACTGCTCGACTATTTCACATTTGACGCACAAACTTCCGACGTTTTGCTCTACATCGAAGAGGTGAAAAACGCGCCTGCGTTTATGTCGGGTGTGCGGCAACTTTCTCGTATGAAGCCCGTCATCGTGTTGAAGTCTGACCGCGCCGATTTGCACCGCGAAGCTGACGGCACGCATGCAACGACCTTGGCCAGCCACGATCGCATTTTTGAGGCCGCCATCGCGCGTGCGGGTGCAGTGCGTGTTCAGACGGCAATGCAAATGGTGTCGGCGGCACGTCTACTGACGGGCGCACGGTCGGTCGGCCAGCAGCGAATCGTGGCGATCACCAACGGGCGAGGGCCTGGACTCGTCGCCGCTGATGCTGTGCGTCAACAGGGACTTTCGCTGGCGCCGCTTTCCGATGCAACATACGCGTCGCTTCGCGCTTCATTGTCCAGCCACGCGTATGTGGCTAACCCGCTCGATCTCGCAGGTGACGCCACTGCGGAACGCTACCGCGTAGCCATCGAGACGGTGCTGGCCGATGCTAACGTGGATGTCTGCCTCATTCTGTTCTCGCCGCAATCAATTGTGAGCGCAGACGATGTTGCTGACGCGATCATTGACGTCGCCAAGCGATACCGAAAAACTGTGCTCGCGGTGCTCGGCGGTGGCGCGAGTGTGATGCACGCGCGGGCCAAGCTTGATCTTGCGCGGATACCACAGTTCCTGAGCGCAGAAAACGCCGTGGATGCGATTGGATTTCTCGAAACCTTCACGCGAAACCAGTCGCTGCTGCGGCAGGTACCCGAACAAAGTTTTGATGGATTCGCGCCGCACCTTGACGAAGCCAAGGCGCTATTTGATCGCGTGTGGAGTGAGGGCCGCACTTTACTTTACGCGCATGAAGCGCGGCAGTTGCTCTCCGCTTTTGGGCTGCCTATGGCCAACACGGGTATCGCCCGATCACCGACAGAGGCGGTCACGCTGGCCGATAGTTTTGGCTATCCCGTGGTGCTGAAAATTGTCTCGCCCGATATCTCCCACAAGACGGAAGTGGGCGGTGTACAGCTGGATCTGCGTGACGCCGAAAGTGTGCGCCGCGCCGCACGAAAGATATTCGAAGACGTCGCCCATCTCGCGCCCACCGCGAAGGTGATCGGACTGACCGTGCAACCGTACGTGCGTCAACGTGGTCAACGGGAGCTCTACCTAGGGCTGGCTACCGATCCCACGTTTGGCACCGTGATCGGATTTGGTGCGGGTGGGATTGGCGTGGAGCGACTTGATGATGTGGCTTTTGAGCTGCCACCGATCAATGACGTATTGATTGCCAACTTAATCTCACGTACTCGCGTTTCGCGCCTGCTAGACAGTTACAGCAACGTGCCGGGCGTTGACCGAGACGCGCTGACCAAGATGATGCTGCGGTTCTCAACGCTTGCGTGCGCTTGTCCGGAGATCGCTTCTTGCGACCTAAACCCGGTTATTGCTTACGAGCGCGGAGTTGTGGCCGTCGATGCTCGTGTGGTGCTCAAACCTCGTGACGTTGCAACGAAGCTGTTGCGCCTGGGGCGGTACGGGCATCTTGCCGTGTATCCGTATCCGCGTGAGCTGGAAGAGCCGGTGACGCTAAAAAACGGCGTTGAGCTACTCATTCGCCCCATTCAGCCCGAGGACGCTGATCGCGAACGCGAGTTCGTCGCGCGTTTGTCGCCCGAAACGTTGTACTTCCGATTCATGATGCCGGTGCGCGAGTTATCGCCTTCGATGATTGAACGGTTTACACAAATTGACTACGGTCGAGAGCTGGCGCTGGTTGGTGTGATGGGCGCCGGGCCAAGCTCGAAAATAGTCGGTGTAGCGCGCGTTACGCCTACCACTATTCCGGAACGTTGCGAGTTCGCGATTGTGGTGGAAGAAGATATGCACGGGACGGGACTTGCAAGAACGCTGATGTTGCGCCTCATCGAAGCGGCCCGTGTGCGCGGCTACCGCGAAATTGAGGGTGTGGTGCTTCGCGAAAATCCACGCATGCTCAAGTTTTGTGAATCCCTCGGCTTTAAGATACTGCCAAATCCAGACGACCCGGGCGAACGGATCGCGATACGCACGTTGGAGTAGCCGCGAGACGCTAGCGCTGTCGTCGCAGTTGCCAATAAGAAGGCAAAGCTGCTAAGGCCGTTGAGCTACTAGAGCTTTGCTCGCGTGTCGGCGCGAATCGTGATCGGTTGTATGCGTCCGCGAAGGCCTTGAAAGCGGATCCATGCGCCGGCCATTTCTCGGTTGCGCGCGCCATCACTGTTGAGACCGTATCGTGAATATCGGTCGCCAATCCAGCCCGCTGCAATCGATTTCGCAGTGACTTCCATGCGCGCAACCACGGGTCGGCGCGGCGCGCTTGGCGTTGATAGAACAACCACCACGCAAGAGCCATCAAACCGCCACTGGCGGTGATCGCAAGCAACATCCAGCCAAGCGCGGCGAGCGGATTGATGCCTTCTAGCCCCATGCGCTTGAGCAGTGCTTGTTGCCGGTCTCGATCAAAGCCTATTACCCACTTTGTGTAGCTGAAGTTGGCCTCTTCCCAGAGATTCTTGATGCCTTGCAATCCACTCCAGCCTCGCGTGCTGATGAACATCCGCTCGGCGTCGGGCAGCGAAAATTCGAGTCCTCGTTCGATCCGACTTGGAGCAACGGCAGCCGTCGGATCAATGCGCGTCCATGCGCCATCAAGCCACGCCTCGACCCACGCGTGCGCGTCGCTTTGCCGGACGATCATGTAACCCGATGGATGAAATTCTCCGCCTTGATAACCCGTCACCACGCGCGCTGGAATACCGCTGGCCCGAAGTATGAATGCCGTGGCGCCAGCGTAGTGTTCGCAGAACCCACGCCGGCCGTCGAACAAAAATTCGTCGATGGCCGCAATGTCTTTTTCTGCGCCGTAAAGCGGTGGTTTGAGGGTGTAATAGAACTGCTCTGCGTTAAACGTCTTGAGCAATGCGACGACTCGACTTCTAGGCTCCGGGAAACGCGAAGCGAGATCGGCGGCGAATGCGCGCGTTCGTGGGTTCCATTCTCGCGGCCCGGTCTGAACGTCCACGCTGGTCTCAGCGGGTTGCGGCGCGCTGTACGTCCCACGTACCAAGGCTTGTGCACGATATTGCAGCGCGCCATTAGGCACGCCACGTACGCCGATCTGTTGCGCATCCGTGAGGAAAAGCGTGCGCTCAACTCCAGGCCCGGAAGGGTAAGCCAGCGGCAGCTCCAACATCGGTAACCATCGCGACTCTTGTTTGTCCACGGTCACGGTGTAGTTGATCGCCTCTCGCTCATGTTCCTCTGGGCTGAACGAAATAAATTCTCCGCGCGAGAATCCGTTGCTACCCATGCCGCCACGCCATGTACCGCCATCAAATTCACGCAACACGGGGCCGCGCCAATAAAGATTTGCGGCGGATGGAACGCGTTTTTCAAACTCAACGCGAAACGCGGTTTCTTTGGACAAAATCAAGTCTGAAATTTTTCCAGGACGCATCTCCTCAGAGAGCCCAGATTTACTCGACGATGGATCGTTCATCCCCCACAACGGTGCAGCAGCGCGCGGAAAAAGCACGAACATCACGGCGGCAAGCGGCACGCCTAGCAAAACATGTGTTGCTGCGCTCCTAACCTCGGTCCAAAGCTCGACAAGCGCGCCGCGTCGTGTGGAGCTCATCGACGGCGCATCTAACAAGCGTAAGGCGGCGATGTAGACGATGATGATCGGTGGCACGCTCAACGCTGCAACGAGCCCAAGATTTTCAAAAAAACTCGCCACAAAGAGCATCAAGCCCAAGCCCCACACCACCATAAAGTCGCGTGACGATCGCGCCTCGATGAGTTTTAGTGGCCCGAAAATAAAGAGGAGGGCGACGCCGGGATCGCGCCCCACGATCCGTCCGTATTGCGTGAACACCATCACACCCGCGCCGACGGTTAGCGCCATCAACCCCATCCGCCACCACGCCGATCTTGGCGGCTCGCGTACGCTAAGCGCTAGCGCCAAGAGCAGCGCCGTCACACCTGCCACCACTACTAGCGGCTTTACGTTAGTGATGTTTGCCACCTGCGAAAGCGCGATGGCGAAAGCCATGAAGCGGCGTGCTCGCAAATCCGGGTAAGTGACCGGTGCATTGATCGCGCTGGCCGCCTTACTTTGGCGTCGCAACATTGAGCCCAAGCCCCGGCCTTTGGAGGCGATGGTGCTCATCGCAGACCTTTCAGCGTGTCGAGACGATGCGGATATGCCGCAAGCAATCGCTTTGCGTCGTGGATCTGCTGTGCGCCATCGGCCAAAGGCAGCGAGCCATTCGGAAGCGACAACGCGAATGCAACGTTTTCGTTCTGTGCGCGTAGGACCCATGCGGCCAATCGCGATAACTTTTCCTCTTCGTCAACTCTTCCCGTGGAGTCCCAGTTGATTTCGATTTCACGCCGAGCACCACTCTCGGACGCGCGCGTGTACCAAGTGCCCGATTTCGCCACTTGCTTCCACGCAACGCGCCGCAGAGAATCCCCAGCAACGTAGTCACGCAGGCTGTCGGGATCGTGGGCGACATGGGCCGCGCTCTTTTGCGTGTCGTCGCCCTCACCAGCGGTAACGGGCAGCGGTGGAACGGGGAATTCCGGCGCCGGTTCCGCTAGTCCGAGCCACTCAAAATGCGCATAGCTCCACGCACGGACTACGCCGTACGGTGCGCGCGTCTCGACAGTAATACGGCCAAGCGAATACACGCCACGCGCGTTTGTGTTGACGAAGACCGGACGGCTGGTTTGCGTATCTGCAGGCAGCGCTGCTGGCGAAGAAACCACGAGTCCGTCGCGTGCTCGTACGGACAAACGGATGCCCGCGCGAGCGCGCTCCGGTGAGCGAAGCGACACAATGAATTCGAGCGGTTCACCGACTTGGCACTGCGGCGAACGTCCCGGCTTGATGATGAGGCCTCGAAGATTTCTGTAGCTTGTAAGCAGCGCGGCCTGCATGAAACCACCGAGCAGAAATGCTACGACGTACGCGAGCGACAGCTGGTAGTTGATCCCCACCAAGAGCAGGAGAATCGCTGTAAGAATCAGAAACAGGCCGCGTGTAGTGGGTAACACGTAAATTCGGCGTTGAACCAATTCGATTTCGTCTTCGTGCGTTGCTTGGCGGCCCATGCTGACGCGCCAAGATTCGCGTTTGGTGGCCCACCATGATGGTGTAGCGGCGTTCATTTCAGCCGCCAGCAATCGCGGACCATCACGACGCGTGGTTGCATGGTCGTTCGCGCTGGCCTCAAGGCGCGGCAACGCCCACCAACAATGCCTGAGCGAGTTGCAAGCCCTTTGCGAGGCTGTCATGCCCCGCGCCAAGGCGGTGGCTCACTACGGCCGCCCAGACCGCTTGAACATCGTCCGGAAGCACGTGATCGCGACCCGATTGCAATGCGCTCGCGCGGCTTGCGCGAAGCACCGCCAGTCCTGCACGCGGTGACAACGGGCGCGTTGCACCAACACGACTGCTCGCGAGTAGTTGTTGAACGTACAGCAACACGGGCTCTGCCACGTGAATATGCTCGATGACCGCTTGCAGTTTCACGAGCGTTTCCGCACTCACGACAGGGGTAAGCGTCAGCGCGTTCGTTCGGCGATCACCGCCGCGCAGCAACGCCAACTCCGCCTCTTGCGAGGGGAAGCCCAGCGTCAAGCGCATCATGAAGCGATCAAGCTGCGATTCGGGCAACGGCGAAACGCCAACTTGATCCATCGGGTTCTGCGTGGCAATCACAAAAAACGGCGTTGGGAGCGCACGGCTTTCACCATCGACGCTCACTTGGCGCTCCTCCATCGCCTCAAGCAGGGCGCTTTGTGTCTTTGAGGGTGCACGGTTTAATTCGTCGGCCAGTAGCAGCTGCGTGAACACCGGCCCCGGTGTGTAGCGCATGGATTGCGAGTGCGTGTCCCACACTGACAGCCCTAACAAGTCCGACGGCAACAAGTCATTGGTGCAAGGAAGTTTGTTGTATTCCAGACCAAACGACTTGGCGAGTGCGAGGGCGAGCGTCGATTTTCCGAGGCCCGGCGCGTCTTCAATGAGCAGATGACCTTGCGCGAGCAGGCACGTAACGGCGAGCCGAGTGACGCTGGTTTTGCCCAGTACAATCGAATCGAGTTGGTGGTGAATATCGGCGAGCAGTTTGCTGGCGGAGACGATCTGCATTGACGGTGACACGAGAAACTTTCTTCAATTTTCTACGGAACAAGACACGCGGCGGAATGAATCGTTCAGCAGAAATTTATGCGTGTTGCATCTTAGCGCACCGCCAATCATGCCAAGCATGCCCATAGCGCCCGCCATCGGCGTGAATGCGCTAACAAAATCGTATGGGAAGGTCGACGCCGTCCGCGGCATTTCGTTTCGCGTCGAGGCGGGCCAGACGGTTGGGCTACTCGGGGGCAACGGCGCGGGAAAAACCACTACATTGTCCATGTTGCTAGGCGTTTTGAAGCCCACGTCGGGCACTATCGAAATGCTGGGGATGTCGCTCGCGAAGCAGCGCTACGACATATTGCCGCGAATCAATTTCACCTCGCCGTACGTCGACCTGCCGAAACGTTTATCGGTCGTCGAAAACCTTCGCGTGTTTGCGGGCTTGTACGGCGTGAGTGACGCCCGCCAGCGCATCAGCGCGCTCCTCTCCGAGCTTGATCTTGAAGCCGTCGCAGACCGTCCGTACGCCAATTTATCCGCCGGACAGCGTACTCGTGTAAGTCTCGCTAAATCGCTGCTCAATTCGCCAGAATTGTTGCTCCTCGATGAACCTACCGCCTCCCTTGATCCTGACGTGGGCGACCGGATGCGATCGCTTCTCGAACGCTACCGCGCGCAGTCGGGCTGCGCAATGCTGCTCGCATCTCACAACATGGCCGAGGTTGAACGCTTGTGCGATTTGGTAATCATGTTGCGTCAGGGCGAAATCGTGGACAGTGGGTCGCCTGCGCAATTGCTCGCAAAGTACGGGCGGCACACGTTGGACGATGTGTTCCTCGATATTTCTCGTCAGGGCGCGCAGTGAGCGGCTCGCTGATCACTCGCGGCAGCAGCGCGCGGCGCATCGGTGCGTTGCTGGCACGACACTATTTTTTGCTGCGCAAATCGTGGCCGCGATTGCTCTCGTTTGCGTATTACCCCGTGATGCAGTTGTTGGTATGGGGCTTTGTGACGCAGTACCTGGGGCCGCAGAGTGCCAGCCAAGGCGTGCTGCAAGCGGTGCCGGGCATCCTACTCACGGGCGTGTTGCTGTGGGACGTGCTGGTGCGTGGCGAGTTGGGGTTATTTCTCTCGTTTCTTGAAGAAATGTATTCGCGAAACTTGGGCAACCTGTTTGTGAGCCCGCTGCGCTTGCATGAGTTTGTAATCGCACAAATGCTCATGAGCATTGTGCGCGTGGTCGTCGGATCGGGCGTGGCGCTGTTGGTTGCAGTGACGTTCTTTGATCTGAAAATCGCGCAGCAGGCGTTGGCGCTGAGCTTGTGTCTTGGTTGTTTGCTGATGTTTGGCTGGGCCATCGGCATGATCGCCAACGGCCTTGTGTTGCGCTTTGGTTTGGGGGCAGAGGAGATTGGCTGGGCGGTGGTCTTTCTAATCGGGCCGTTGTCCGGCGCGTATTACCCGCTGTCGGTGTTGCCTGAATTTTTGCAGGCGGTGGCTTATGCGTTGCCCACGGCGTGGGCGTTCGACGCGATGCGCGCGGCATTGATTGACGGACAGATTGCGGGGCGCGCGCTAGGCATTTCGCTCGCGCTTGACGTGATCTATCTTGCGATTGGCGCTGCGCTTTTTGCGTGGTTCGTGGAGGCCGGACGCGAGCGCGGGTTGCTGCTGCAAATGGGAGAGTGACGTGCTCCCGTGGATCAACGCGGGCGATGCGTTCCCGCATGCATCCGAGGCGCTAGACGACCCCAACGGTTTGCTCTGCGCGGGGCTCGATCTGAGCGCGGCGCTGGTACTCAAAGCCTATGAGCGCGGCATTTACCCGTGGTACAGCGAAGATCAGCCTGTGCTTTGGTGGAGTCCGGATCCCCGTATGGTGCTCTATCCATCGCAATTCAGACTGCACCGGAGCCTGCGCAAGACGCTCAAACATGCAGAGTACGAAATTCGCGTCGATACGAGTTTCGACGCGGTGATGCGTGCTTGTGCGGATCCACGCCCCGACCAAGACGGCACATGGATCAGCGAAGCGGTCATCGACGCCTATTGCGACCTACACCGTGCTGGCTTTGCGCACAGCGTCGAAACGTGGATTGACGGCGAACTCGCGGGCGGACTCTACGGCATTGCCTTGGGACGGGCGTTTTTTGGTGAAAGCATGTTTATGCGGCGCACCGATGCGTCAAAAATTGCATTCACGCATCTTGTGGTGCAGCTACGCCGCTGGGGCTTTGAACTGATTGATTGCCAGCAGCAAACGCGGCATTTGGCATCGATGGGCGCCGCACCGATTTCTCGCGAGAAGTTTCTGGTCGAGCTAGATCGGTTGGTACACTCTCCCGCAACGCCGCCCCGTGCGGGAGCATGGCAATTTGAGGCTGAAGTGTTGCGTAACGTGCGCGCGGGCCTTGTTCAAATTGCCGAGTAAACAGTGATCGGTAGCGTGTCGCGACCCTATGACTAAGCTCAATGATCTGGCCAATGTTCCCTGGCAAGCGCTCCAGTTCTATTCGACTGCGCCGTACCCATGTAGTTACCTCGACGACCGCACTGCGCGCTCGCAGGTGGCAACACCTAGCCATTTGATTGACAGCAATGTGTACGGCGAACTTTTGCGCATCGGTTTTCGCCGCAGCGGAACATTTGTCTACCGCCCGCATTGTGACGGCTGCAACGCGTGCACCGCGCTCCGAGTGCCGCTCGCCACGTTCAAACCCACACGCAGTCAGAGCAGGGCGTGGGCGCGCTACCGCGATTCGCTCACCGCGAACATTGTGCCGCTCGAATATCAGGCCGAGCACTACGCACTTTACCTGCGCTACCAACAGCTGCGTCATCAAGGCGGCGGCATGGATCGCGACAGTCGCGAGCAATACCAACACTTCTTGCTGCAAAGTCACGTTGACACCTTGCTCGTTGAGTTTCGGGATGCAAGCGGCGTGCTGGTGATGGTCAGCCTGGTGGATATCCTGAGCGACGGTTTGTCGGCGGTCTACACGTTTTACGATCCCACCGCGAAGGGCAGCTTCGGCACGTTTGGCGTCATGTGGCAAATTGAGCAAGCGCGCGCGCTAGGCTTGGCCTACGTGTATCTCGGCTACTGGATCGAAGGCAGCGGCAAGATGGCCTACAAAGCCAACTTCGCGCCAAGTGAAATTTTGCGCGACGGGGCGTGGGGCGCATTACCGCGCGCAGCGTAGCGCGTTTACAGCTTTTGCGCTGTAGCGACTGCTTGGCGGTCGTTTCCGCCATATTTTTCTGCAAGTCGATATATGCTAAAAAGTGGCGCAAACAGCCATACAGCGGTCGTCCAACGCGAAAAGCTGTATTTTGGAAAGCTTTGAAATAACAAGCGGATCACGCGGCGGGGCGTCAATTCGAAACTTTCATTCCGTAAACTGAACCGCTGATCAAAAAAAAAGACCGACGATTTCTCGTAAGTCCTTGATTCAATTCTGCATATTGGTGGGCGGTACTGGGATCGAACCAGTGACCCCTGCCGTGTGAAGGCAG